>CAYNBX010000016.1:0-16319 GCA_964395505.1 uncultured Bacteroidales bacterium
ATCTTTCAGGCTTAAATATCACTCAAGAATTAATAACTCAGTAATGAAAATAAGTGAGTAAAAACGGTCAACGCTATTCAGGCATCAACAATCAACAATTAACAACTCAAAACTCAAAATTTATATCTATAATTATTTCTATATATTTGCAATATGGAAGAAACTATTTTAATACTTGATTTTGGATCTCAATATACTCAAATAATTGCGCGAAGAGTGAGAGAGCTGAATGTTTACTGTGAAATACATCCTTATAATAAAATTCCGGAAATAAGTAATAACATAAAAGGAGTTATACTTTCGGGAAGTCCATATTCAGTTAAAGATGAAAATGCACCTTATGTAAATCTTTCAGAAATAAAAGGGAAGTTACCTTTGTTAGGAGTTTGTTATGGTGCTCAGTTTTTAGTTCATAATAATGGTGGAGAAATTATACATTCAAAAATAAGAGAATACGGAAAGGCAAATCTTACATACATTGACAAATCATGTGATTTATTAAAAGGAGTTGATGTTGGCACTCAGGTTTGGATGTCACATGGAGATACAATATTAAAAATTCCTGAAAATTTTAAAATCATTGTAAGCACTTCTAAGGTCCATTTTGCTGGTTTTAAGATAAAAAATGAGGAAACATACGGAATTCAATTTCATCCTGAAGTATATCATACAATACAAGGGAGTGTTTTAATAAAAAATTTTGTTTTAGATATTTGTCATTGTTCACAATTATGGACACATGATTCCTTTATAGAATCTACTATCAAGAAATTGAAAAAAAAATTAAATGACGATAAAGTAATACTTGCTTTGTCTGGCGGAGTTGATTCTACAGTAACTGCTATTTTGCTCAATAAGGCTGTTGGGGAAAATTTATACTGCATTTTTGTAGATAACGGCTTATTAAGGAAAAATGAGTTTAGAGATGTCATTAAATCGTATTTGGCAATGGGTTTTAAAGTGTTTGGTGTTGATGCAAAGAAAAAATTTTATAAAGCTCTTAAAGGCTTAACTGACCCTGAGGAAAAAAGAAAAGCTATTGGCAAGACTTTTATCGAGGTCTTTGATGAAGAAGCAAAAAAGATAAAAAATGTTAAATGGCTTGCACAGGGAACAATTTATCCTGATGTTATTGAATCGCATACAGTTAAAGGACCATCTGCAACCATTAAATCACATCATAATGTAGGTGGTTTGCCTGATTATATGAAATTAAAATTAGTTGAGCCTCTTAATACTTTATTTAAAGACGAGGTAAGAAAAATAGGCAAAGCTCTAAATATGAATAAAGATATATTAAATCGTCATCCATTCCCGGGACCCGGATTAGGAGTGAGAATTTTAGGAGAAATTACTCCTGAAAAAGTTAAAATATTACAGCAAGCTGATTATATATTTATTGAAGGATTGAAAAATAAAAATCTGTATGATAAGGTTTGGCAGGCAGGAGTAATTTTGCTACCTGTACATTCTGTTGGTGTTATGGGTGATGAAAGAACTTATGAAAATGTGGTAGCTTTAAGGGCTGTTTCATCAACAGACGGAATGACAGCAGACTGGGCTCATCTTCCTTATGATTTCTTGTCTGATATTTCAAGTGAGATAATTAACAAAGTTAAAGGTGTGAATAGGGTTGTTTTTGATATTAGTTCTAAACCCCCAGCTACAATTGAATGGGAATGATTATATAATAAAACTGGTTCCGGATACTCAGGACTAATTTCAAATTTCTAAATCTTGAATTGATAAAACATAATCCTTTAAAAATTTAACCTATGAAATAAAATCATAGATTTTAATTTTACGAAGCAAAAACTATTTAACAGGGTAGATGAACTAAAAAAATATAAAAATATGAAAAAATACATTTATTTATTATTAATATTTACTTTAAGCACAATAACTTATTCTATTGCTCAAGAAAATATTGTGATTAATAAATCAGAAGTAATTGAAAAAATTAATGGCAAGGAATATTATATTCATTTTGTAAAAAAAGGACAAACCCTTTATTCTATTTCAAAAGCTTATGATGTAAGTATTGACAAGATAATAAAAGAAAATCCTGAATCTGCTGCAGAAATTAAGATTGGTCAGCTATTAAAAATTCCTCTGATAAAAGAAAAACCGAAAAGTAATATTTCTGAAGCAAATGTTAAAGAAAAATTTATATATCATAAAGTCAAAAAAAAGGAGACTTTGTACAGCATTTCTAAACGATATTCAGTTACAATTAATGATTTAATGAAGTTAAATCCTGATTTATTAAATGGCTTAAAGGAAGGACAAGTGATAAGAATACCTGAGAGAGTAAATTTTTTAGAAAATAGAACTAATATAAGTTTAAGAAAAGATACTGTTAAAAATTTCATACTTTATAAAGTCAAAAAAAAGGAGACTTTTTATGGTTTATCAAAAAAATACTCAGTAACAATTGGTGAGATTTTATCATTAAATCCCGAACTTAAAGAAGGCTTAAAGAAGGGAGAATTGATAAAGATTCCTATAAAAGAAAAACCGGAAGGGAACGAATCTCTAAATTCACAAAGGAAAAACATTAAAATATATGGCGATACAATTGTTAATTATGTAAAACATAAAGTTAGAAGAAGAGAAAATATTTTCAGTATTGCGAGAGATTATTCAGTAAGTGTTGATGATATTATTAAAGCTAATCCTGAGTTAAAACAAGGAAAAAGATTAAGGAAAAGGCAGATAATATTGATACCTGTCAAAGTATGGAAATTCAGAATTCCAATTTCAAAGGATAGTTTAGATATTTTAAAGAAAAAAGAATCAAGTGAGAATAATCTTCTTAAATATTGTAATGAATTCCAACCTCCTGATTCTGTTTACAATGTTGCTTTAATGCTCCCTTTTTATCTTGAAGAAACTGATAGTATTAATATTGGAAACGCATTAAAATTAAAAGCTCCTTCATATTACAGATCTTTTAGTTTTATAGAATTTTACGAAGGAGCATTATTTGCTGTTGATTCATTACAAAAAAGAGGCTTCTCAACTAAACTATTTGTTTATGATGTTGCTCAGGATACTTCTAAGACTAAAATGTTATTACAAAAGCCCGAGTTAAGTAAAATGGATTTAATTATTGGCCCGCTTTACAGAAATAGCTTTACCCTGGTGTCTGATTTTGCAAAGGCACATGGTATTAAAATTGTAAATCCTTTTTCAAGAAGAAAAGTGATACTTAAAAACAACCCTTTTGTTTTCAAAGTACAGCCTTCTATTAAAACGCAACTACATCAGGTGGCAAATTTTATTCATGATTATTATCCAGACAGCAGCAAGGTATTTATTATTCGTCATCATCTGGATAAAGGAACAAAAATTGACACGCGACTAAAATACGAATTATATGATGCCTTAAAGTATGATTGTCCTTATGATTTTCCTTTTACAGAATTAATTTATGAGCAGGACAGCATTAAAGGTTTTATTGATAATGCTTCTGTTTCAAATGAAAATATTGTAATTCCGTTAACAAATGATAAGGTTTTTGCCTTAAATATTTTAACCAAATTGAACGAACTTAAAGATACATTTAATATTAGTGTCATTGGCATTCCAAGATGGGATAAATTTGTTGGTATGGAAACAAAATATCTTATGAATCTCAAAGTACACATTTTCTCTCCCTCATTTATTGATTATGATGATGAAGATGTCAAAAAATTTATTTCAAAATTTCGTTCAAGATATAAGACAGAACCTGACAGCTATGCCTTTGATGGCTATGACATCACCTTTTATTTTTTAAGTGCTTTGATGAAATATGGTAAAGGTTTTGAGAGATGTATTCCTTATCTTAAAATAAATTCATTACAAACGAAATTTCATTTTGAAAACACAGGAGTAAATGATGGATTTGAAAATTCATATTGGAACATCTATGAATGCAAAAATTATAAATTGATAGATGTTAATCATCCGGATTAAGATTTACAATATACACTAAAAAGTTTAGTTTTTACAGTTGTTTCTTGTTACTTGGTTTATAAAATTAATTTTCAATATGATTTTTATCTCATATCATTTATTTCAACTCCGGGATGGTCAGCGGGATTAAAATTGAATTCAGAATCTTTAAAATTTAAATTAGTTATAAATTTGTTAATTTGATAAGTATAAATGCTTCCATTTCTGTCGTGAATTGAAGAACTTATTATTTGTTTTTTTGTCTTATCAATCTTCAGACGTATTTTTGTAAATGATCTCTCTTTTGTTTTTAATGGTATAAGGTCAATTATTTGAATTATCTTAGATTTTCTTTTACGTTCTTTAATAAACCTTGATTTATAATCTTTATTATATGAAGCAAGCAAATCAGATGGTGAAAAGGAATCGTCATTATCAGCAGCAGAGTTAATCATTACTTCGTTATTATCTTCAAGATAAGTCCATATTGTTTTCCCATCGCATATAACAGTTTGATTCTCAATATTAAGCTTGTATTTATCACCTTTTACAATAAGAATACCTTTTTTGCTTTCATTTATTTTGGCTGATTTATTAACCATCTTATAGATAAAGTTAATTTTAATAGTCTTATATGATTTTGTCTTATCAGCAAGTTCTTTAAGTATAACATTAGATTTTTTGTTATGTCTTTGGGCATAAGCAGAGTTCAATGTTATAAGTGCTAATAATATTACAATGATTTTTTTTATTTTCATAAATATTTAAATTGTTGAGTTAGAATTTATTAAACTAGAATAACATAATGTTAGGGAATTTCAATAAAAAGTAACTCATAATTATTATTAATTTAAATTTTTCAAAAAATGTTCCAGTTCAATTTCATTATCAATTCTTACTTCACGAGCTTTACTGCCTTCAAAAGGTCCGACAATACCAGCAGCTTCAAGTTGGTCTATAATTCTGCCTGCTCTGTTATATCCTAATTTCAATTTACGCTGCAGCAATGAAGTAGAGCCATGCTGAAATTTAACAATAATTCTTGCTGCTGTTTCAAAGAGTTCATCTCTCTCACTAGGATCAAATTCTTTATTTGTTTCAGAATTTTCATCCAAATATTCAGGTAGATTAAAAGCTTCTGGATAAGCTCTTTGAGAGCCAATAAATTCGGTAATTTTTTCAACTTCAGCAATATCAACATAGGCACATTGCAAGCGTATAAGATCACTGCCTGTTAACAACAGCATATCACCTCTACCAACCAGTTGATCTGCTCCTCCTGTATCAAGTATTGTTCTTGAGTCAATTTTTGAAATAACTCTAAAAGCAATACGAGCAGGGAAATTTGCTTTAATAGTTCCTGTAATTATATTTACTGAAGGACGCTGAGTTGCTATAATTAAATGCATTCCAACAGCTCTTGACAATTGAGCCAGACGTGTAAGAGGGGTTTCAATCTCTTTACCTGCTGTCATTATAAGGTCAGCAAATTCATCAATAACCAGAACAATATAAGGCAAAAATCTATGTCCTTCATTTGGGTTTAATCTACGATTAATAAATTTTGTATTGTATTCTTTAATATTTCTTACCTGAGCATTTTTTAAAAGATCATAACGATCATCCATTTCAATATTTAAAGAATTTAAAGTACGAATAACTGTTCGTGTATCAGTAATAATAGCTTCTTTAGTATCTGGGAGTTTGGCCAAGAAATGTCTCTCTATTTTTGAAAAAAGAGATAATTCAACTTTTTTAGGATCAACTAAGACAAATTTTAGTTGGGAAGGATGTTTTTTATAAAGCAAAGAAGTAATAATAGCGTTCAAGCCAACAGATTTCCCTTGTCCAGTTGCACCTGCTATCAATATGTGAGGCATTTTTGTTAAATCAACAATATAACTTTCGTTAGATATTGTTTTCCCTATTCCAAGGGGGAGTTCAAATTTAGAATTCTGAAATCTTTCTGAAGATAAAATTGATTTTATTGAGACTATTTCCGGGTTTTTGTTTGGCACTTCAATGCCAATAGTTCCCTTACCTGGCATAGGAGCAATTATCCTGATACCTAAGGCAGAAAGACTCAATGCTATATCATCTTCAAGATTTTTTATTTTTGAAATTCTAACCCCAGGTTCAGGTTTTATCTCGTAAAGTGTTACAGTAGGACCAATGGTTGCTCTTATCTTATGAATCCCTATAGAATAATTACCTAAGGTTTCAACAATACTGTTTTTGTTGTTCTTTAACTCTTCTTCCCTGACTTTTATATTACTATTACCATAATCGTTTAATAAATTAAGTGGCGGAATTTTGTATTGGGGCAAATCTAAAGTTGGATCATATTCTGTATCAATTGTTTTATGTTCTCTTTCGTTAATGTCTGTAATTGTTTCCTCTTTTTTAATATCCTCAATTGTTAATTCTATATCATTTTTATTTTTTTCATATTCATCAGTTTCTCTTTTTTCAGATAGTTCCGAATCCTCATTATTTTTAGTATATTTAACATTATCATCTTCTGTTATAGAAAATTCAACATTATTATATTTTTTCTTATTATTATCTAAAGGATTAATTTTTTCAAAACTTGAAGATTTATCTTCAGAGGGATTGACATTAATATTTTCTTTTTTCTTATTGCTTAATTTTATCCATTTAAATGGGATGTTGTATGCAAGGGTCAAGAAACTTAATAATGCAAAAAATAAAAGTATTCCAGTTCCTATTTCTCCAATAACACCGTTTAACCATTTTGTTGATTCATGACCGAAAATTCCACCAAGTATTGACAAATTAGTACTTGTATAAAAGGCAAATCCTAAAGTTATTGAAAACCAAATAATAGAAAAAAAAGAATATCTAAAGGTTTTACCTAAAGGCAAAAGATTTATCTTAAAAGTTAATTTAATACCTGATATGAAAAAAAGTAAGATAAAAAAGTAAGAAGATAAGCCAAACCATTCTTTAATAAAAAGATATGACAAAACAGCTCCTAATTTTCCCATAATATTATGGATTTCATTAGGGTATTCATAAACAATTTTGTTGAAACTAATATTATAGATAAAAGACTCATCAGTTTGCCCCGAAAACCATGTTACAAGATAGGAAGTAAAAGCAAAAAGAAGATATATTGAAAATAAAATAAAAAACAAACCTATAACTTTATGCCCTCTTTCGTTTTTTAAAAAACCTGTAAATGATTTACCGGTCTTTTTCTTATTGTTGTTCTTCTTCTTTTTAGACTTAGTTACAGTTGAGCTGTTTTTTATTGTATTCTTTTTGAATTGGTTTATATTTTTAGACATCTATAATTATTATGAGAATATTTGTTTACAAAAATATATAAATTTTATAACATTTGTTATAAAAAACCCCTTATCAATGAAAAGATAAGAGGTTTTATTTACAATCAATACCTTTGTGAATATTTTATATTATCAAAATAAATTATTTATCATCCACCAAATTTTGATTTTAATTCTTCTTTTGTTACTATTTCGTAATCTTTAGGAATGGCAAATTCTTTTTTTGAGACTTTTTCTTTTTTTACAGAGATAGCTGTAAATTTCATAGCCATATTATTATTGTTAATTTCAAAATCCATCAAAAGTCCGTTAATATTTTTATATAAAGGTTTATTAAAATTTAATAGTTTTGAACCTAATTCTTTAGAATAATAAACTGTCATTTTTGTTTCAGTACTGTCATTATCTTTTATGATAACTTCAGCTTTTTTGCAATTATACCCTGCAATAGTTTTTGTTTCATCGCTGTATTTTATGATAGGAATTGGTTTATTGGAATTCTCCTTTTTAATTTCTTCAGTTGAAGTCTTTACAGCATATTTCTTGTCAGAAAAATTTAAAAGAGTTATTATGGTTTTTTCATCCCCATTTACAATATTGATAGTTTTTCCTGTAACTGTGTTAATTTCAGTTCTTGACTTATTACCTTTAACAGTATATGTTAATAGTTTTGGAAGCATAGCTTTAGTTTGTGAGTCAAAATCACTGTTAGGATAGGTAATTTTGTAAGTAATTGTACCACTGAAGGTTTTTTTCTTTTTGGCGTAAGTATTATTTGCAAATAACAGAAAGACTGCTGTTAGAATAAAAGCAGATTGGATAATTTTTTTCATAATTAATTTTTTAAATTGTTAGATAAAAAAATGAATCTTAATATTTTATTTAATTACTCTGAGTAATTTGTTCCATCTTATTTTTCCTGAGAATAGAGTTTTATTTTTATCTATTGATAACCAAACAAAGATAGCTTTGCCAACAATATGATTTTCAGGTACAAAACCCCAAAAGCGGGAGTCAGCGGAATTTTGACGATTATCCCCCATCATCCAGTAATAATTAAGCTTAAAAGTATAAGTGTTGCTTTCTTTGCCATTTATATAAATTTTATCTCCCTTAATTTTCAGGTCATTTTTTTCAAAAGGATATATAATCCTCTTGTACAAGCAAATATTTTTTATATTTATAGGTATGGTAACGCCGGCTTTAGGTATTATAATAGGACCATAATTATCTACGTTCCAGTTATAAGCTGAATCAAAGGGGAAAATATATGGTTGATATAAACCTTTGGGTTGTATATATTTTATTACTTCTTTAACATTAGCAAAGCTTTTAATTTTTTTAGCAGCTTTATCAGTCATTGTTATAAGAAATTCTCCACGATCAATATTCATTACATTTTCTGTTATATCCAATCTATCAAGAATTCTGGGATTTATTCTTGTGCCATTAGTTTTTACAATATATTGATATTCTTTTGTTCCAGGATCTATGTTCTCCTTTCCATTAATATAAACTTTTTGGTTAATAATTTGAAGTGTATCACCTGGTATGGCAATGCATCGTTTTATAAAATTTTCTCTTTTATCTACAGGTCGAGCTATTATATCACCGAAATCGCGTTTATCGTTCCAGACAAATTTTCTGCCATATCTTCTAACTAATGAATAATAACTTTCATTGCTTTGTACCTTTTGAGCAACAGTATCACCATCTGGATAATTAAAAACAACAACATCATTATTTTTGATTTTTGTAAAACCAGGAAAACGATAATACGGCAGTTTTAACCATTCCACATAGGATTTTGTATATTTTGTTAAAGGTAGAGTATGGTGAGTAAATGGAAATGAAATAGGCGTCTCAGGCACTCTTGGTCCATAACTTATTTTACTGACAAATAAAAAATCTCCCACTAAAAGTGATTTTTCCATAGAAGATGTTGGTATAGTGTAAGCCTCTATTATAAAAGTACGAATAATAGTTGCTGCTATAACAGCAAAAATAATAGCATCAAGCCAATCTCTATATGCTGACTTTTTTATTATTGGTAATTGTTCGGTTTTAAAATATTTTTCCTTTGCAGTAAAACCCAAATAAGGTAAGTAGATATAAGGGAAAATAACAGCTAAGGCATAATGACCTAAACTATATTTTTTGAAATGTTTTGATAATTCAACAATCATTAACATTATCATAAAAACATTTATAAAAGGTGTAATCAAGAAAAAATACCACCAAAAATTTTTATGTTTATCAATAATTTTTAACCATATATATAAATCGTATAAAGGTATTAGTACTTTCCATCCTTGCTGCCCTGCTTTTATGAATATTTTCCACAGGCCTATTATACATAAAATGAAAAAAATAATTACAATAATTAAATATGTGCTCATAGTGTTATTTTATTAATTGTTTGAGATATCTAATTTATTAATGAGTCAAGTCTAAAGAATCTTGCAAAGTTTATTTTTGTCAATATTTGCAAATTTATTGCTTTGATTAATAATAAATTAATAAGATATCGTGTATTTAAAAAATCTTATATTATTGTCTTTGGAATGTAGGTATTAATTTTGATTATAAAAATTACTTGTTATGATTTTTTTATTTATATAATTGTTAAACTTACAGTAAATCTCACGAATTATTGATAATAGCTTATTATTGTTACTCAACAAAAGTGTAGATTGATTTTTCAAAAATATAAAAAATCTTTAATTTTTCATTATAAAACATATAAAACTCATTAATTCAAAAAATATTATTAATTTATTTAGATTATAATAGAATTTGTAAAAACAAGTTAATTTCTTTTTTCTAAGCCAAACTTCATTTATATTGCTTTTGTCAGATATTAGCCAAATAACATATCTTTCATTTCAAATACTCCTTTTCTCCCGGATAGCCATTCTGCTGCTAATACAGCTCCTATGGCAAATCCTTTACGGCTTTTAGCAGTATGTTTTATTTCAATAGTATCTATTAAGGAATCATAATTTACAGTATGAATGCCTGTAATATTATCTTTGCGTATAGACTTAATTTCAAGTTCATCGGGGTTCTCGGTAGGGGAGTTTACCCATTTTATTTTTCTGTCAATATTATTTATGATATCATTAGCCAAAGAAATTGCTGTTCCACTTGGAGCATCTAATTTATGAATATGATGTGTCTCTTGAATAGAAACATTATAATCTTTATATCTATCCATTAATTTTGCTAATCTTCTGTTGATGTCAAAGAAGATATTAACCCCAATACTGAAGTTAGGTGCATAAAATAAAGTCTTATTATTTTTCAAAGCAATATTTTTAATATTTTCTAATTGATTGTACCAACCCGTTGTACCAACAACAATAGGAACATCAACATTAAAACATCTTTTAATATTTTTTACAGCACTTTGCGGAGTGCTGAAATCTATTGCAACATCAGATTCTTTTAAATTGGACTTATAAAAATCCCAGTCTTTTTCAGAATCAATTTTTAAAATGATCTTATGATTTCGTTCTATGGCAATTTTTTCTATTTCCTTGCCCATCTTTCCGTAACCTAAAATAGCTATTTTCAAATTTAATTAAATTTTATTAGTGTTTTTAAATCCTGTAAATTCAAATTGAATTGTTTTTTATATTCTTATTTTGAAAGAGTTTATTGTTGTCAGAAATTTAAAGTAAGCTTAATACCACTTGTAGTTTTTGAAAAGTAATATCGATTATTTATAAATGGTTCAAGCTTTAAGGATAAATCATTACTAATATCATAATCAAAAAGGTTAGCATCAACACTGGCATCTATAATATTTAAAATATATAAGGCTCCTGTTAAGATATAGGAAATTTCCAAATTACGTCTGTAATAATTTTTACCTGTTTTTAATTCATCAAGATTATATCTTGTTACATAGTTATTATTTGTAGGCACAGTATCTTTATCATAAACATACTTATATGCTTCTTTAAATTTATTATATTCATTGGAGTTTTGATTTATGAAATATATCAGAGTGCCAAAACCTGCATAGATAATAGGTATCTTCCAGTATTTTTTATTATAAGCCTGACCTAAACCTGGCAGTACCATTGAATAAATTGTAGCTTTTTTAGGAGAATGTTTCTTTGTAAGTATTGAATCTGATAGTTTTTTAATAACGTTTTTTTTAGCTTGTGCTTTAACTATTGAAGGATTGGTAAATAAAGAAATAATTATCAAGAGGAAAAGGATATTTATTTTTTTAAAAAAATGACAGGTATCAATTATGTTTTTATATGATTTATTAGAAATTGGAAGCACTTTTTATAATGATTTTTTTAAATAAAATATGAGGAGAAAGCAAAAAAATAATTTATTTTTCAATAACAGAAATTATTTTTTCAAGATCTTCATAGCATTTAAAAGGTATAACGATATTTCCTTTGCCTTTATTATTTGTTTTCAAATTGATTTTTATGCCTAATTTATTAGATAGTCTTTCTTTTAATATTTCATATTTATGAGGTAATTGAAAGGCTTTATTTTTCTTTTTATCAGTTGGTTTATTATTTAATTTTCTAACAATTTCCTCAACTTTACGTACTGAAAATCCTTCAGCAATAATATCTTTAAAGATATTGATTTGCGTTTCAGGGTTTTTAATATTAATAATAGCACGAGCATGTCCTGCGGTGATTTTCTTATCGCGTAGGGCAATTTGTATTTCAGGAGGTAGTTTTAACAACCTTAAGAAATTGGCAACAGTACTTCTGTCTTTACCAACTTTTTTACTTAATTTTTCTTCAGTAATATGACATTCATCAATGAGTCTTTGATAACTAATAGCAATTTCAATAGGATTAAGATTTTCTCTTTGAATGTTTTCAACGAGAGACATTTCGAGCATCTGTTCATCATTGGCAATACGAATAAAAGTAGGTATATCAGATAGACCTGCAATATGTGCTGCTTTTAATCTTCTTTCGCCAGTTATTAACTGATATTTATCATGACCTAATTTACGAACAGTAATAGGCTGGATGATACCCTGTTCAGCTATGGATTTTGCCAAATTTTTCAAAGCATCTGTGTCAAAATCAGAGCGAGGCTGGAATGGGTTTACTTCAATTTTGTCTAAAGAAATATTTGCAATTGCGCCTACTACATAATTACCTGATATATCTCTTGAAGTTATATCAGTATCAGGACTTTCGAGTATTGCACTAAGCCCTCTTCCTAAGGCTTTCTTTTTAGTTGTCATTTATGATATTTATTTTTTTATCTGATTGATGAATATTTGTTAAATTGTTATTTTGTAAAATTTCGCGTGCAAGATTCAAATAATTGATAGCTCCTGTACTATCTGCGTCATGCATAATAATAGTCTCACCAAAACTTGGTGCTTCACTTAATCTTGTATTTCTGTTAATGATAGTTTGAAAAACCATTTGTTGAAAATGAGTTTTTACTTCTTTAACTACCTGTTTAGATAATCTCAACCTGCTGTCATACATTGTAAGAAGTAATCCTTCTATGTTCAAAGATGGATTTAATCTTGTCTGAACTATTTTGATCGTATTTAATAATTTTCCTAAACCTTCTAAAGCAAAATATTCACATTGAATAGGAATGATAACAGAATCCGCTGCAGTTAAAGAATTAATTGTTAATAATCCTAAGGAAGGGGAGCAATCAATTATTAAAAAATCATACTTATCTTTTATTTTATAAATTATTTTTTTCATCATCTTTTCGCGATTAGGCAAGCTTATCATTTCTATCTCAGCGCCGACAAGATCAATATGAGCAGGCAGCAAATCAAGATTAGGTGTTTTTGTTGTGAGTATAATATTTTGCGGCTCTATATCATCAATGATGCATTCATAAATGCTGGTTTTAATATTCCTGGGGTCAAATCCTACACCTGAGGTGGCATTAGCCTGAGGGTCAGCATCAATTAATAAGGTTTTATATTCTAAAACTGCTAAACTAGCGCTTAAATTAATTGCTGTTGTTGTCTTTCCTACTCCACCCTTTTGGTTAGCTATTGCAATTATCTTTCCCATATTTTAATGTAATATTTTTATTAAAATAAATTATAATTCAAATCATTTTATATAAATATGATGAAATTCAATGTTTATTAATTTTGATATTTTATTTTTAAGCCTGCTGCTAAGGTATAGTTTATAATTTAATGATTTCTAATTTCAATCATATATTTATACTTTCCCCGATTTTTAATAAAATCAATTCTTTTCCTGCGCGTTCAAATTTGTCAACAGCTTTTATTTTATTAATTTTAATAGCTGGAAAAGTATCATAATGCATGCCAATAATTTTATTACATTTAATAAAATCCGAAGCAATTATAGCATTATCAATGCCCATAGTATAAATATCGCCAATGGGTAAAAAAGCAAAATTTATTTTTTTATACTCTCCAATAAGTTTAAAGTCATAAGTTAATCCTGTATCACCTGCAAAATAGAAATTCCCCTGATTTGATTCTATTAAAAAACCACAAGGATTACCACCATAACTGCCATCTGGTAATGAACTTGAATGAACTGCATTTAAAAACTTAACACTACCAAAATCAAAGTTACATTTTCCCCCTATATTCATAGAATGAAGATTTTTAAAACCCTGTCTCGCAAACCATTCTATTATTTCAAAATTTGAAATTATAGTGGCATTATTATTTTTTGCAATTAAGCTTGCATCTTCAATATGATCATTATGCCCATGCGAAACAAGAATATAATCTGCTTTTATTGAATTTACATCAATATGAGAAGCTAGAGCATTTGAAGTTATTGAAGGATCAAACAATAAATTTTTATTATTTACTCTAACTAAAAAACAAGAATGTCCATAATAGGTTATTTTCATCATAAAGAAATAATTTTATGTTTTTTAAAAGATAAATTGTTTGTGATAGAAACTCAGCTTATTGAAATAAAAAAAATTATTCAGTATTATTTTATTTTTTTATATATTAAAATTGCAAGTGACAATACAAAGTGTCTATAAATTTTTTTATAATAAAAGCTGTAACTATATTCTTATACATTCACAAAAATACAACTTAAATATCTCAATTAATAAAATTCAGGCTAAATTTTATTAACCAAATTATAAGTTATTTGATATAAATTATTGAGGTTTAACAAAATAAATCTGTATAAAAAATAAAAAAGAGAACTATCTCTTTTAAAGAAATAAAATCCATAAAATAAAAGAACTGCCTTTATAAGCAGCTCTTAAAAATATTTTTTTATTTTATTCTTAATCATCGGAATATTATTCAATATCTTCGGTGTTGATGTTTGTATTTTCATCTTTAGGAATCTCTTGTGGGGCTTCGCCTGTATCAATGAATTCAATCACATCATTTAATCCGTTGATAAATTTTTCAAAATCTTCTTTAAATAAAAACAATTTGTGTTTCTCATAATAAAATTTACCCTCTTCATTGTTGAAACGTCTTTTGCTTTCTGTAATTGTAATGTAATATTCATCCGCCCTTGTTGCTTTAACATCAAAAAAATATGTTCTTTTTCCTGCTCTTACAACTCTTGAGAAAATTTCCTCTCTTTTTTCTTTATTTTCACGCTCTTCCATTTCTAAATTTTTTTAATTATTTAAACCTTTTAATTATCAATACAAAAATACATAATAATATTAATAACGAAATTAAATCATTAATAATATTTATTTAAAAAAAAATTTAATCTGCTTAATACTTTGTTACAATTTTAAATTTAAAGCTATTTTAAAATAAATTAATATACTTTTGCGAAAAAATATAACAGATATATAATATTCATAAGAAAATTATTATGCTTAGCAGGAGGCATTTGAGAATTAAAGTTATGCAGGCTTTATATGCCTTTTTTCAGTCTCATAATGATAGACTTGATATTGCTGAAAAACAATTATTACAAAGTATTGACAAAATCTATGATTTATATATCTATCAGCTTTCTTTGTTAATAGAAATAATAGAATTTGGTAGAATAAGAATAGAGAATGCGAAGTTGAAATTTTATCCTGATGATGAAGATTTGAACCCAAATACAAAGTTTATTGACAATAAGTTTATACTTCAACTTGAAGTCAATAAATTTTTGTTAAAACAAATAGAAGAAAAAAATATTTCATGGTTTGAAGAGCAAGAGATAGTACGTAAAATTTATCAAAAAATAAAAGAAAGTGATGAATACAATGCTTACCTTAAATCAACTGATAATTCATATAAAGCAGATAAGGATATCATTATTAAGCTATTTAAAAAATACATTTCGAAAACCGAAATATTACAGTATTTTTATGAAGAAAAAAGTATCTATTGGGCTGATGATTATGATATAGCAACAATGATGGTGATTAAAACCATCAAATTTTTTCATAAAGATATGGATGAAAATGTTCCATTGCCTTCTCTTTATAAAAATTCTGAAAAAAGTCATCTTAACAATGACCGTGAGTTTACTATTAAATTATTCAGAAAAACTATTTTGCGCAGCGAAGAATATGAAAAATTGATTTCCGAAAAAGCTAAAAATTGGGAAATAAAACGAATAGCAATAATGGACATTATTCTTATAAAAATGGCCTTAACCGAAATTCTTGAGTTTACATCTATACCTTTAAAAGTTTCTATGAATGAATATATTGAAATTTCTAAATTATATAGTACTCACAAAAGTAAAATATTCATAAATGGAGTACTTGATAAATTGATTGTTGATTTAAAAGCTAAAAATCAAATTAAAAAGCTTGGTAGAGGTTTAATAGAAGATTAATTGTTTTTTTTAAACCTTAAATTCGCAAGTTACTACGCAGCTAAAAGTTGAAATTTGCATCAATATAAAAAGCAAGTATGACCTCTACCTAAGCCTCTCCTGTAGGAGAAGGGGTTAGGGGATGAGGTGAAAATAAATCTCACCCTCGTTCAAGTGTAATTTTTCTTTTAAATTTATATATTTGTCTGCGGTTTTTTACCTGATAATTATATATATTAATATTCAAAAATGAAAATATGAAATATTGGAATCAATTTCCTTTGTTCCGTCTTATATTACC
>CAYNBX010000017.1:0-16095 GCA_964395505.1 uncultured Bacteroidales bacterium
AAAATTAAAATCTATGATTTTATTTAACAGGGTAAATTCTTAACGAATTACATTTTATCAATTCAAGATATAGAAATTTCAAATTAGTCCCAAGTACTCGGAACCAATTTTGAGTCTCATTATTAAATCTCAAATCTAAATTCTAAATTCTAAATTCTTTTTGTTCAGATTTGTTTCATCTGTTGTTAATTTATTGATTTTCTAATTTTTTAATGTTAATAATTGAATATTTATTAATGATTTTTAATCAGATTAAGAAATTAAATTATTAATACAAATTTTCAAGCTGTCCTTCCAGTAAGGGATTTCAATGTTAAAATACTTTTTTATTTTAGATTTGTTAAGTACGCTGTAAAAAGGACGAGGCGTTGGTAAAGGATAATCTTTTGTTTCAATAGGATTTATTTTGCAATCGATATTTGAGAGCTTCATTATTTCTTTTGCAAAGTCATACCAGCTTACAGCACCTTCGTTTGAGTAATGATAAATTTCAATATTTTTCAAAGAATTTGTTTTGGGTATTATCTCAAGTATAGCATTTGCAAGGTCTTTAGCATAAGTTGGCGTACCAATTTGATCAAAAACAACATTTAAATGGTCTCGCTCTTTCCCATATTTTAGCATTGTTTTAACAAAATTATTTCCAAATTCAGAATAAAGCCATGAGGTTCTTATTATAATAGCTTTTTTCGCAAAAGTTATTACATTATTTTCTCCCTCAAGTTTTGTTTTACCATACACTGACGTTGGATTGCTAGTATCCGTTTCAACATAAGGTTTATAATTTTTGCCGTCAAATACATAATCAGTTGAAATATGAATTAAAAACGAATTATATTTTGCTGAAATTTGAGCAAGGTACTTAGCAGCAGCAGCATTTATTGATTCTGCAATTTTACTTTCTTTCTCTGCTTTGTCAACAGCAGTATATGCAGCACAATTAATTATAAAATCAAATTTATTTTTAGCAAAGAAAATATTAACAGCATTGGTATCAGTTAAGTCAAGCTCTTCTATATCAATAAAAACAAAATTGTATTTTTTATATTTAGAAGATAATATTTTTATTTCACTACCAAGTTGACCATTGCAGCCAGTAACTAAAACATCGTACATAAGAATTACTTTTTGAGAATAGATTTAAAATATTCAATAGTTTTTAATAAACCTTCGTCAATTTGTATTTTAGGTTCCCAATTTAGTTCTTTTTTAGCAAGGCTTATGTTTGGTTGTCTTTGCATTGGATCATCTTCAGGTAAGGGTTTGTAAACAAGTTTTGATTTAGAGCCGGTGAGTTCAATTACTTTTAAAGCTAATTCCTTTATTGTAAATTCATTAGGATTTCCTATGTTTACAGGGCCTACAAAATCATCTCTTGTATTCATTAATCTTATAGCTCCTTCAACAAGGTCATCAACATATTGAAAACTTCTTGTTTGAGAGCCATCACCATAAATAGTAATATCTTTATTTTGTAAAGCCTGGATAATAAAGTTGGATACAACTCTGCCATCATGAGGCTGCATACGAGGACCGTAAGTATTAAATATACGCATTATTTTGATGCGAACATTATTTTGACGAAAGTAATTAATAAAGAGAGTCTCTGCACATCTTTTGCCTTCATCGTAGCAAGCTCTGATACCAATAGGATTAACGTGTCCCCAGTAATCTTCTGTTTGTGGATGTATTAAAGGATCACCATAAACTTCGCTTGTTGAAGCCTGAAGGATTTTCGCATGAATTCTTTTTGCCAGTCCCAGCATATTAATAGCTCCCATAACCGAAGTCTTAATAGTTTTAATTGCATTATATTGATAATGAATTGGAGAGGCAGGACATGCCAGATTATAAATCTCATCAACTTCTATAAAGAAAGGCATAGTAACATCGTGGCGTACAAGTTCAAAATATGGATTATTTATTAAATGAATAATATTTTGTTTACTGCCTGTAAAATAATTATCAACGCTAACAACTTCATTACCTTCCTTTAAAAGACGTTCGCAAAGATGAGAGCCAATAAAACCTGCACCTCCTGTAACTAATATTTTTTTTCTCATAATATTTTTATTTAATGATGGTTTTAAAAAAAAGAAATCTAAGCCGCCTACATACAAAACTTAGGTTAATAAAATATTATCTTAAACTATTTGTTAGTATTAATACCTATGCAAAAGTATTTGAACCCTGCTTCTTTCATTTCATCAATATCATAAACATTTCTACCATCAAAAATAACAGGGTTTTTAAGTAATTTTTTCATCACTTTAAAATTAGGAAATTTAAACTCAGGCCATTCAGTAACTAACAACAAACAATCAGCATCTATAAGGGCTTCATATTGATCTTTAGAATATTCAACAGCATTGCCTATTATTCTTTTAGATTCATCCATAGCAACAGGGTCATAAGCTTTTATTTTTGCACCAGCATCTAAAAAATGTTTAATTAAGACCAATGAAGGAGCCTCGCGTATATCATCAGTTTGAGGTTTGAACGATAATCCCCACAAAGCAATAGTTTTGTCTTTTAAGTTGTTTTTAAAATACTTTGCTGCTTTGTTGAATAAAATGGTTTTTTGAGATTTGTTAACCTCTTCTACAGCTTTTAACACTCTTAAATTATAATTATTATGGGCAGCAGTTCTTATCAAAGCTTTTACATCTTTAGGGAAACATGAGCCGCCATATCCAATACCCGGATATATAAATTTTTTACCTATTCTTGAGTCTGAACCTATACCTTTTCTAACCATATTTACGTTAGCATCTACAATCTCGCATAGATTGGCAATATCATTCATAAAACTTATTTTTGTCGCCAACAGTGAGTTCGCAGCATATTTTGTCATTTCAGAAGAAGCAACATTCATAAAAATAATAGGATGACCATTCATTGTAAAGGGCTTATATAATCTTTTCATTATATTTTCTGCTTTTTCAGAATCAATGCCAACGACAATTCTGTCAGGTTTAAGAAAATCATTAACAGCATTACCTTCTTTTAAAAATTCAGGATTAGATGCAACATCAAATTTTATGTTAAGACCACGTCTATTTAGTTCTTCTGATATGGCTTTTTTAACTTTTTTTGCTGTTCCAACAGGTACAGTACTCTTTGTTGCGACAAGCAGATAATCATTCATATTCTTACCAACTTCGTGTGCAACATTAAGTACATATTGAAGGTCAGCACTTCCATCTTCATCAGGAGGAGTGCCAACAGCTATGAATAATACTTGACAATCTTCAAGTGTTGAAGCTAAATCTGTTGAGAAATGCAATCTTCCTTTTTTTACATTTCTATCAATCATATTTTCAAGCCCAGGCTCATAAATAGGAACAATACCTTTTTTGAGATTCTCTATTTTTACTTTGTCAATATCAATGCAAGTTACATCAATACCTACTTCAGAAAAACAAGTTCCTGTAACTAAACCTACATAACCTGTGCCTACTATTGAAATTTTCATAACAATTAACTTTTAGGTTCTAAATTTTATTTATATTATATTTTATAACAAAAATAAAAATAATATTTAAAAACAATATAAAAATAAATATATATTTAAAATTTTGTGCTTTGAATTTTAAATAGTGTACGAAAGAAAATGCAAATAACTGCGTTATACTCATCATAAAAATCAGATAACCCAATTGTGCTTTTTGTTGGTTCTTATTTTAAAAATCTCATAAAAGCTACATTTTGACTTTTGATTTTTAAGACTTTGCAAGCTTTGTTCTCTGTGTTTTTTTGTCAAACACTTATATTTCTATAAGTTTCCTTTCAGACACTAAATATATGGATAGAAAATAAAAAAAGAGGCAAAAAACCTCTTTTAACATTTGTGATCTGGCCGGGGTTCGAACCCGGGACCCTCTGCTTAAAAGGCAGATGCTCTACCTACTGAGCTACCAAATCATTATTTTTTGAGCTGCAAATTTATAACTTTTTATTTTATAAAAGCAAAATAAAATACAAAATTAATATTTTAAAGATGTTAATTTTTAGTATATCCTTAAAAACAAAATATTATTTTTCCCAATACATTAATTTTCATATATTTTTGACTGTAATGCTTGTTATAAAAGAATTATATAATTAAAGTTTCTTTTTATTATTTTTTACCTGTTTATTGGTTATCTGCTAATCATAAAAAGTATTTTGTATTTTTGGAAATAGCATAATTTATTTTTTTTCTAAATTTGTTAATATTATTATCAAAAATAAATCACATAACAACAAAGCTTCAAATTACTCACAAATATGATAAACTCAAAACATACTATCAGTTTTGTATTAGATGATAAAATTGCTGAAATTGACTTTTCTAAAAATAAAGATTTAAGTCCTACAACTACGGTTTTAAATTATTTACGTTTTCTTCCAAATCATAAAGGTGTAAAAGAAGGTTGTTCTGAAGGTGATTGTGGTGCATGTACTGTTGTTTTAGCAGAATTAAACAAAAACAACAAATTATCTTATAAATCAGTAACTTCCTGTATGATATTTTTACCTATGCTCAATGGTAAGCAACTTATTACTGTTGAAAACATTGCAAATAAAAAAGGGAATAATATTGAATTACATCCTGTTCAAAAATTAATAGTTGAAACTAATGGGACTCAATGTGGTTATTGCACTCCAGGAGTTATAATGTCGCTTTTTGCTCTTTATAAAAATCACAACAACCCTTCACGTGAAATCATTGAAGATTCATTAACAGGAAACTTATGCCGCTGCACAGGTTACAGACCTATAATCGAAGCTGCTTCAAAGTCTTGCATTTTTAATGGAATAGATCATTTCTCTGAAAAAGAATCTAATGTTATTGAAATACTTAAAAAAATTAATTCTGATGAAAATACCATTTCAATAATCACTGAAAAACAAAAATATTTTCATGCAATAACTTTAAATGATGCTTTGCTGTTAAAAAAACAATATTTAGATGCAATAATTGTTAATGGAGCAACAGATGTAGCATTAAGACAAAATAAAAACCATGAACTCTTATCTGAAATAATTGATATCTCAGGAATAAAAGAATTACAAACTTATTCAGAAGATGACGAAAATATATATCTCGGTTCAGGATTAAAAATGGAGAAAATTAAATCAATAGTTGAAAATAAATTACCTGCATTTTTTAATATTCTTAAAGTTTTCGGTTCTCTTCAAATACGTAATGCTGCAACATTAGGAGGCAATATTGGCTCTGCTTCACCTATTGGCGATTCATTACCTCTTTTGCTTGCTTACAAAGCAAAAATAAAACTAAAAAGCATAGATAAAGAAAGGATAATAAACATTTCGGATTTTATAAAAGCATACAGAACTACTGATATCAAACCTGACGAGATTATTTATTCTGTCATAATACCAAAACTTAAAAAAGACGTTATCATTAGATCATATAAAATTTCAAAAAGAAAAAATTTAGATATTTCTTCAGTAAGTGCAGGATTCAGATTATTATTAAACATAGATAAAACAGTAAAAGAAATAATTTTGGCTTATGGAGCAATGGCAGCAACGACGAAAAGAGCTGCTGCAACAGAAAATTTTTTAATCAATAAAAAATGGGAAAGACAAACTGTTGAAAAGGCTATGGAAATATTGTACAATGAATTTGAACCATTATCAGACGCCAGAAGTAGTGAACAAGGCAGAAAAATCGCTGCCAGAAATCTGCTTTTAAAATTTTATATAGAAACAAATAATAATTGAATAATCACCAAAAACTATTTAACTTAATAAAGCAAAATATGTCATCAAAAATAACAAATGAAAGTGCTGTCAAACATGTTACTGGTGAATCTGTTTTCATTAATGATATCCTTGTCAATGAAAAACTGCTTTATGGACATATAGTTTACAGCACTTACGCACATGCGAGAATCAAATCTTATAATATAAATAAAGCAAAGCTATTAAAAGGTGTTCATTCTGTTTTATGCTATAAGGATATACCTGGTAAAAATCAGATGGGACCGGTAATACACGATGAATTATGCCTGGCAGAGGATGAAGTTACTTTTATTGGACAGGCAATATTTTTAATAGCAGCAGAAAATGAGGAAACAGCCTTAGAGGCTGAGAAACTTATTGAAATAGAATATGAACCTTTAGACATTATTCTTGACATTGAAACAGCTATTAAAAAAAATAGCTTACTTGCTTCACCTCATAAAATAGAATGCGGAGATGTAGAAAAATCATTATCTTCATCAATACATAGATTAAAAGGAGAGTTAAAAACAGGAGCACAGGAGCATTGGTATTTAGAAACACAATCTTGCCTTTGTATCCCTGGAGAAGGAAAAGAAATGAATATTTTTAGTTCCACACAACATCCATCAGAAACCCAGGCAATAGTTGCTGAAGTCCTTGGCATTCCAAGAAATGAAGTAGTTTGTGAAGTCAGAAGAATGGGAGGAGCCTTTGGAGGGAAAGAGACACAAGCAAATCATTATGCTGCATGGTCTGCTTTACTCGCTAATACAACAAAAAGACCAGTAAAGATACATCTGTCACGTGAAGATGACCAAAAAATTACAGGTAAAAGACATCCTTTTCTTACAAAATATGAAGTTGGTTTCAATTATGAGGGAATAATAAATGCATTAAAAGTAGAATTAAACTGCAATGCAGGAGCAGCTACTGACCTAACACTTGCAATTTTAGATCGTGCTATGTTTCATGTTGATAATAGTTATTTTATCCCAAATATGCAGGTTATTGGCAAAGCATGGAAAACTAACCTGCCGTCAAATACTGCTTTTCGCGGTTTCGGAGGACCACAGGGAATTGCTGTAATTGAAAATATCATAGACAGAATTGCTCGCTTCCTCAAAAAAGACCCTGTAGAGATAAGATATAAAAATTTTTATAAAATTGACACTAACAATATCACTCATTATGGTGAAATTGTTCAATACAATAGATTATTCAAGATATATGATAAATTAATTCAATCATCAAATTATTTTGAACGTAGAGAAAAAGTAAATAAATTCAATGCTGAAAATGAATTCTATAAAAAAGGATTAGCATTAACTCCTGTAAAATACGGTATCTCTTTTACAACCTCCTTTCTTAATCAAGCAGGAGCTCTGGTTAATATATATCAAGATGGAACAGTTCTTGTAAATCATGGTGGTGTTGAGATGGGCCAAGGATTACATACAAAAATTAAACAGATTGCAGCAGCAGAATTAGGAATAGATACAAAATATATTAAAGTAAATGCAACTAATACCTCAAAAGTTCCAAATACATCTGCAACTGCTGCTTCTACAGGCAGTGACCTCAATGGAATGGCTGTTAAAAATGCAATGGAAAAAATAAAATCAAGAATTGCTGATGTTGTTGTTAATGAATTCAATAAAAATCACTCCTATCCTATTACTCAGAAAGAAAATATTGTATTTAAAAATGATTATATTTTTGATAGAAAAAATATTGAAAGAAAAATATCGTTTAAAGAAATTATTTCACTTGCTTATGTTAATCAGATTAGCTTAAGTGCTACTGGTTTTTATAAAACACCTGATATTTATTTTGATGATAAAAAAGGCAAAGGAAGACCATTTAGTTATTATTCTTTTGGAATGGCTGTTTCAGAAGTTTTACTTGACATATTAACAGCAGATTATAAAATTTTAAGAACAGATATTTTGCATGATGTTGGTGATTCAATAAACGAAGACCTTGACAGAGGACAAATAGAAGGAGCTTTTGTTCAGGGTGTTGGATGGTGTACAATAGAAGACATTAAATGGGATGATAAAGGAAATTTATTAAACCATTCCCCTGATACTTATAAAATTCCAACTGTAAATGATATTCCTGAAGATTTCAGAGTTGAACTAATGAAAAATGTGCCAAACCCTTATGCTGTCCGTAAAAGCAAAGCTGTTGGTGAACCTCCATTTATGCACGGCTTTTCTGTTTGGCTTGCTATTAAAGATGCTGTTTCTGCTGTTGGTAATCATAAATTTGAACCTCAATTTTCAATACCGGCAACTAATGATGTAATCCTGAAATCTATTGAAAATATTAAGAAAAGACAAAATAATTAATTCATAAGTATTAACTTATAGAAAACTTTTCAAAAAGACGCAAATGTCTATTTCATCTTCTTCTTTGAAAAGTAAATCTTTATAATTTATTACACCTTAAAATTACCCATCTTTTGTTCAAAGAATTGGGAATATCTTAGATTTCAATTTTTCGCTGCAAAGTAATTTGCGGATTTAAGGTATAAATATTTGAATGTTTACCGGCCTAAATAAGCTTTCAATAATTTACTTCTTGAAGTGTGTTTTAATCTTCTAATAGCTTTTTCTTTAATTTGCCTAACTCTCTCACGAGTTAAATCAAATTTTTCACCTATTTCTTCAAGTGTCATCTCATGGTTCATGCCTATGCCATAATAAAGATTAACAATATCTCTTTCTCTTTCGCTAAGAGTAGCAAGTGAGCGTTGTATTTCTTTACCGAGAGATTCTTTCATTAATCCTGAATCAGTAACTGGTGAATCATCATTAACGAATACATCAAGGAAATTCATATCTTCATCTTGAATCAAAGGAGCATCCATTGAGATATAACGAGTTGAAATTTTCATTGCAGCGTTAATTTTTTGTGCAGGCAATTCCAATGATTCAGCTATTTCATCAAGAGAGGGATTTCTTTCAAATTTTTGTTCTAATTTCGATCTTGTTTTTTTTATTTTATTTAAAGAGCCAACTTGATTAAGAGGTAGTCTAACCACTCTTGACTGTTCTGCTAAGGCTTGTAAAATAGATTGACGAATCCACCATACTGCATAGGAAATAAATTTGAATCCCCTTGTTTCGTCAAACCTTTTTGCTGCCTTTATTAACCCCAAATTACCCTCATTAATAAGATCAGGCAAACTTAAGCCTTGATTTTGATATTGTTTTGCAACAGAAACAACGAACCTGAGATTTGCCTTTGTAAGTTTTTCCAGAGCCTCATGGTCTCCTGCTTTTATTTTTTGAGCCAAAACAACCTCTTCATCTGCTGTAATTAATTCTTCCTTCCCAATATCTTGCAAATATTTATCCAGAGAGGCTATATTTCTGTTGGTTATTGATTTGGTTATCTTTAATTGTCTCATTTATTTTACAACTTTTTTTATTAAAAAAGTAAAATATTGTATTTCAGCTTATTAAATGTATTTTTGTTTAATTTGCAAATTTAGTTTTTTTTACACATAATTACAAATTTATTTTTAATCTTTTATCAACAGATGATAATAATAATTTTTAAATTAATAAAACCTAAACTGAGCGACACTTTAGCCTGTGAAATCCTATAAAGTCGGAGTTAATCAATTTTATAAGGAGCACTTAGCTCTTATCACTCAACTTAGGTAAAAATAAAACATCTTATTTCCTAAAAAATAATATTAGGTTTTTTTATATTGCTTTGCTAATAAATTATTTAACTTACAAACCCATTCCATAATAAGCTTTAGTCCCATTGGTATAAATCCCTTCAATTAAAACGCCTCCTTTTTTATATTCTAAGGCATTTTTTACATCATCAGTAGTCCTCATCTTTTTACTATTAATTTTAGTTATTATAAAACCTTTTCTAATTCCATTACTTCTTAGTTTCCCTGGGTTCAGTTTGGTTACTATAACTCCATTTTTTAAACCCAGTTTATTTAATTCATCAGCAGGAGCAGGTTCAATTGTTGCTCCTAAAATAATGATTGCATCATTTTTCACAATAGAGGTGTTCCCATCTCTGTTTTTAAGAATAATTTTAAAATTTTTCTCTCTATTGTTTCTTTTAATTGTAACTGATATTTTATCACCTGGTCTATATTGACCAACAGTTCCCAACAGTTCTGAAGTGCTGTTAATTTCTTTATTATCTATTTTAGTTATAATATCACCTTTTTTCATTCCTGCTTTTTTTGCCGAACCATCATCCATAACTGAAGCTACATAAACTCCTTCTATTTTATCAATATCATTTTCCTTGGCAAAATCACTATCAATATTTCTAATTGATATTCCCATATAACCTCTTTGAACTTCACCATATTGTAAGAGGTCGTCCATCACTTTTTTCACTATATTTACAGGAATAGCAAATGAATAACCCTCATAGTAACCTGTTCCAGAAGCAATAGCAGCATTAATACCAATAAGTTTCCCTTCTGTATCAACTAAAGCTCCCCCACTATTTCCAGGATTAACTGCTGCATCAGTTTGAATAAACGATTCAATCGGAGTATTATTGCCTGTACTATTACCAAGAATATTAATATTTCTTGCTTTTGCACTAACAATACCTGCTGTAACTGTTGAAGTCAAATTAAAAGGATTGCCAACTGCCAATACCCATTGTCCTACTTTAACATCATCTGAATTTCCATAAACTAAATATGGAAGGTTTTTTTCGTCAATTTTGATAAGAGCTAAATCTGTTGATGGATCAGTTCCAATGATTTTAGCCTTATAGCTTCTTTTATCGTTTAAAGTTACTGTTATTTTATCGGCTTGCTGAACAACATGATTATTTGTTACAATATAACCATCAGAAGATATTATCACACCTGAGCCTGAGGCTTTTATAAGCATTGTCCTTTGTTGTGGGGAATTAGGTATTCCTCCAAAGAAATTCCTTAAATTAAAGAAATAATCATACATACTGTTTTTTTGACGAAATTCTGTTTCTATATGAACAACAGCATGCACTGTCTTCTTCGCAGCAGTGGTAAAATCAAGACCAGGACCCCCAGAACCGGATATTTGATTGACTAAATGAATTGGCGGCACTTCCTGTTGAACGCTTGTTCTTATAGGTTGCTGCGTTTGCTGTTTGTTAGTTAATTTATAAATACCTAAGGAAACTAAACCCCCAACACTTGCAATTAATAATACACTTAATATTTTTTTCATGATTTTTAATTTTTTTTGGTTAATAATATATTTTTTTATCATAATATTTTTTTTCAATAATTAGTGTCCATATACAAAGGCAGCGTTTGAATCCGGGTGTTCATTTTCAAGGCTTGCGAAGCCAAAAAAGCAGAGTCCCAATTTGTGCTTTTTGGTGGTTTTTTTTAAAACCTTACAAAAGATACATCGGGATGAGCATTTTTTTGACGAGCGTAACGCAAAAAATGAACATTATAGACAAACAATAATCATACATAAATTTCTTGCCTTGTATTTCAAATAAATTTACATAACAACGTTGTTGAATATTCTATATTATTGAACCACTGTTAAAAAATGTTAATAAACAATAACTTGAAGAATAATTAAATTGAAAAAAAATATTATCTTTGTAATACATAAGTTGAATAATAATAAGATATCAGTTAAAATATATGTCATTTTGACAATAAATAAGTAATCTTAAATATAAAATATTTAATAAATGATAATACCTTTTTACAAATATCAAGGTTCAGGTAATGATTTTATCATAATTGATAATAGAAAGTCTTTTTTTACAAAAGATAAAAACCTGATAATAAAATTATGCAGCAATAAATTTGGCATTGGAGCAGATGGATTGATGACCATTAATAATAAGAAAGGATACGATTTTCAAATGAATTATTTTAATTCTAATGGATTAGAAAGTACTATGTGCGGAAATGGAGGTAGGTGTATTGTTGCTTTAGCAAATTATCTAGGAATAATAAAAGATAAAACTAATTTTTTTGCTATTGATGGAGAGCATTCAGCTAAAATAATTGAAGTATATAAAAACTGTGCTACAGTTAGTCTTAAAATGAGAGATGTTACTAATATAACAGTTGGCAAAGATTATTTTATTATTAATACAGGCTCACCTCATTATGTGATTTTTGTTAAAGATCTGGAACATTATGATGTATATAATGAAGGGAAAAAAATTCGTTATAATGATGAATTTTCAACTGAAGGGATAAATGTTGACTTTGTTGAAATGAACAATAAGCATCTTTTTGTAAGGACTTATGAAAGAGGTGTTGAAAATGAGACACTTTCTTGTGGAACTGGAGTTACAGCTTCAGCTCTTGCTGCTGCTATTAAAATAGGGAAAGACAATATAAACTCTTTCAATATTAGAACTTTGGGTGGTAGTTTAAAAGTTGATTTTAAAAAAAATAATAATACATTTTCAGAAATATGGCTCCAGGGTCCTGCTGCCTTTGTGTTCAAAGGAGAAATTGAAACCTTACATTAATTTATACATAAAAATAGCAATTCTTAAAAATATTTAATTACAAAAGATATATTCATATATCTATTGTCAGAAAAAAATTAATAATTTCGCAGCCTTGCGATTTTTTTATTTATTAAATAAAAAAATTATGAAAGGGAAAAATATAGAACTTCGTGCTATTGAACCTTATGATGTGGATATCCTTTACAAATGGGAAAATGATATTTCTGTTTGGCATTTAAGTAATACTATTGAACCTTTCTCTAAATTTGTTATTGAGCAATATGTAATGAACTCTCATCAGGATATTTACACAAGTAAACAGCTGAGATTGATGATTGATTTAATTAATCCTATTGCAAAAAATAAAACTATTGGCTGTATTGACCTTTTTGATTTTGATCCTAAAAATAAAAGGGCAGGTATTGGCATTTTGATTACAAAAGAGCAAAGAGCTAAAGGATATGCTTCAGAAGCACTATATTTGCTCATAAAATATTCATTTGAAACCTTAAGGCTGCATCAACTTTATTGTAATATCTCTGTTAATAATGAAGTTAGTTTGAAACTTTTTCAAAAATTTGGTTTTAAAATTATTGGCATAAAAAAAGAATGGTTAAATATTAATGATAAATGGGTTGACGAATATATGCTTCAATTAATTAAAAATTAGAAGTTTAATATCTCAAATTGTAAATATATTATTGAAAAATTGTCTTATATAAATTATAAATGAAGTCATATTACATTCCAAAATACAGCAAATATCATAGAAAGAAAAAATCTTTATTTTCAAAAGCTATGAGACTTTTATTAATCTTAATTATAATAGCTTGTGTATATTTTGCATATAAATTATATAAAACAATATATCAGCCAAATGTATGGCTCAATGATAAACTATATACTTCTATATATATCTCTCAGAATGCATCATTCAAGGATGTTAAAACATTATTATATAAAAAAGGCATTATCATAAACAGAAAATCTTTTGAATGGCTTGCAAAAAGAAAAAAATATGAAAATCATATTAAAACAGGCAGATATATTATTAAGGCAAATATGAATAATAAAGATCTAATCAATATGCTGCGAAAAGGCGAACAAAATCCTGTTAAGGTTATTTTTCACAACATAAAAACCAAACAACAATTTGCCTCTGTGATTTCAAAACAAATAGAAGCTGATTCGTCATCAATAATGAAATTACTCAATGATTCGGCATATCTTAAAAAGTTTGACTTAAATCCTAAAAATGTGTGGGATATGTTTATTCCAAACACTTATGATTTTTATTGGAACACTGATGCTAATAGTTTTTTTGAAAGGATGTATAAAGAATATAATAAATTTTGGAATAAAAAGAAAAGGGACAAAGCAAAAGAAATAGGAATGACAATTAAAAATGTTGACATCCTGGCTTCTATTGTTGAACAAGAAACGTCAAAGGATGATGAGAAGCCAAGAATTGCAGGAGTTTATATTAACAGATTAAAGAGAGGCTGGCGCCTGCAAGCAGACCCTACTATAATATTTGCAATCGGCAACAACAATATTAAAAGAGTATTGAACGATTATAAAAAAATTGACTCTCCTTATAATACTTATAAATACCGGGGCTTGCCCCCAGGTCCTATTTGTCTGCCTTCAATCTCATCAATTGATGCTGTACTGAATTATGAAAAACATAACTATTTATATTTTTGTGCTAAAGATGATCTCTCTGGTTACCATAATTTTGCAAAAACTAACGCTCAACAAAACTTAAATGCCAGTAAATACCGCCATGCTTTAAATAAATTAAAAATTATGAAATAATATTTTAATCTTGTCTAAAATCAAACGAGATAAATAAGATACAGACGCAAAATTTTGCTTCTCTTATATTAAAATAATTATTTATTTAATAAAATATTTTTAAACCCTCCGGATTTTAGAAATCTGGAGGATTTTTTTTATTTGTTTTATTTAACCTTATATAAGCAAACTAAATCTTATGCAAAGTCGAACATAGTGACATTGTTGGCATTTTTCAATCAAGATTCTTTAACTTGAAGTATTTAAATCAAGAACTTGTACGCACAAATATTTAATGAAATGTATATCAGCACATAGGCAAATTGTTTACTAAGGAGTTGTTTTTTTTGTATTAATGGCAAAAAAAATGATATGAATTTGTGCGACAAAGCAAACTACTATAAGTCAGGAGTTCTGAAGTTCCAATTTAAAACTTATTTGAGAACAAGCAAAATATTTTTTAAACATCAGATCTTGGGAAACTTGAAATTTTAAAGGTTTTTATACTAAACTATGGATAAATATAAAGCAACAACCCTTTTATTAAAGGAGCTCATATTCAAAAAATCCGGCAAAATTTGACTGTGATAAAATCTTTTAAATAATTCAAAACTCATACATAATTAAGAAAATACAGAATACTGCAACTTTTTTTTATTTCACTGTCATTTCAGATACAGCCCTATGATACAATATAGACATCAAAGTTTTACATTTATAAGATATTGATATTCACTGTAAATACACAGTAGAAAGTAAACTTTATTCCTTTAAATCTCTAGGTTTTTTCCCCTGACGCCAATGTTCTTCAATTTTTTCCAGAGAAACGCCTTTTGTTTCAGGCAAGTAATAATAACCCCATATAAGACCTATAATACCAATCGCAGCATAAAACCAAAAAGCACCTGCAGGATTGCCATTATTAACAGTATGCATAGTAAAGCTGTTGGTGGCTGCATCATACAACTTTTCATGAGTAATGATTCCAGCACCTGAGGGTGTAAACAGTTTCACAATTTTAAAGAAGGTGAAAGCGACCACTCCGTTAAAAAACCAGTTGGAAAGCGAACCTATGGACGAACCGATACCCCTGACGCGCAAAGGAAAGACCTCAGAAATGATAAGCCATCCCAGGGGTCCAAGACTGATGGCGAAAAAAGCAATATAAATCCATACAAAGCCAATAGCCATCCATTTTCCCATATCACCAAGACTTGTATGGAAAGCGAACACCATACCCAACGCAAATAAAGATAAGACTATACCGCTTAAACCAATGGTATATAACTTTCTACGCCCCAACTTATCGATCATAAATAATGAAAGAACAGTGAACAGCACGTTGATGATGCCCACACTTACGGCACCCCAGATACCAGCACGGGCACCTTCGAAACCCACGATCATAAATATTTTAGGACTATAATAAATAACTGTATTAATCCCCACAAACTGCTGGAAGAACATAATTCCCACAGCGATAATCAAAGGCGTTCTAAGCCAGGGACGAAATATCTCTTTAAAATTCGGACGGCTTTTATCTTTTTCTATTTCATTTTTCATGCTTTTGATGGAATCTTCAACCATTTCGGGTTCTTCTATTCGTTGTAAAATTTTACGACTTTCGTCTTCACGGCCTTTGCTCATCAACCAACGCGGCGTTTCCGGAAGAAAAAGCATCCCTATCAAAAGAATTAATCCCGGGATAACACCCGCATAAAACATAGGCCTCCATGATTCAACATTATTGTTGTTGGCAAAGGCTAAATCGCTTAAGTAGGAAACAAGAATGCCAATGGTAATCAATAATTGAAAAAGCGACACCAGCCGCCCTCTCATCTTTGTAGGAGATATTTCAGCAATATACAAAGGTACTGAAAATGATGAAATACCAATGGCTAAGCCTATAAACAAACGAGCAATAATTAATGTATGTGCATTAGGAGCCCAGCCAGACCAAATAGCCCCCACAATAAAAATAATGGCTGCAACAAGAATGCTCTTTTTTCTTCCGAAAATATCAGATGCTCTTCCTGTTAGCATGGCACCAATTACAGCACCTATCAGCCCGGCAGTGGTAATATT
>CAYNBX010000018.1:0-15800 GCA_964395505.1 uncultured Bacteroidales bacterium
AATTTCTAATTTCTAATTTCCAATTTCATTATATAATCATCAAAGTTGAGTATCCAAATTAAATCCAAAATCCAAAATCTAAAATCTTAATTCTCTTTGGCCATGGATGTTTCATCTTATTATTCATTTAATAAATTAATAATATGACAAGCAGCAAGAGCAGCTGTCTCAGTTCTTAAACGACTTTTACCTAAGCTTATTGGAATAAATCCTATATTTTTTGCTTTATGTATTTCTTTATTGCTGAAATCACCTTCAGGTCCTATTATTATTAAAGCATCATTGCCTTTTTTATAAATGTTTTTCAGCGTTTTGAGCTTTTTCTTATCTAAATAAGCAATGTATTTTTCAGAAATAAAATCTTGAACTATAAAATCACTAAACTTAACAATTTTATTTAATTTGGGAATATATGCTTTTAATGATTGTTTTACTGCTGCATAAATTACTTTGTTTAATCTTTCTGTTTTTAAAATTTTCCTTTCGGAATGTTCGCATATTAAAGGAGTAATTTCATCTATGCCAATCTCAGTAGCCTTTTCTAAAAACCATTCAAAACGTTTGATGTTTTTTGTAGGTGCAATTGCAATATGAATTTTGTAATCTCTTTTCCCATATTCTTTTTGAATATTTTCAACTTTTATAGTACAATGTTTAATGTTGTCTTCTATTAGTACAGTTTCGTATAAATTGCCTTTGCCATCAGTTAAATAAATTTTATCACCAGTTTTTAAACGTAAAACCTTAATACAATGCCTTGATTCCTGTTCTGTTAAAGTATAAATATGTGAATTGATATCAGGAGTATAAAACAAATACATTTTAAATCTATTTATTTTTTTTACAAAGTTAATTTTAAAAAAAACAATAATTAAAAAATAAAAAAGTTAATATTTAGACTTAAATATAGAAAGGTTATTTTATGAATAATTTAATCCAAAAAAAATCACTTTTAATTATTATCCAAAAAAATTTGTGATGTTTGATTATATTTAATACCTTTAAAAATTATTTATATTTTTAATTATGAACGTTTGTATGGTTTATAGATTAAGGCTTCTAAAAAACATATTGCTTATTTACAATTTTTTTATAAATAGAATTTTGATAAGATTTATTTTTATTATTTAAGAATTTAGATAGTTATCTATATTTAATCGTTAATAACAAAAAATGGGGATAACAAAATGAAAATAGCATTTATAGGTAATTACCCACCTCGTATATGTGGAATAGCAACATTTACATATAATCTTGTGAGATCGATTGTAGCAAATATAAAAAATAAAGATATATCATCAACATCATATATTGTTGCTATGAATGATCATGACCAAACATATAATTATCCTAAAGAAGTTAAATTTGTGGTAAGACAAAATCACCAAAGAGATTATATAAAAGTCGCTAAATTTATTAACTATAGTGACGCAAATATATGTATCTTAGAACATGAATTTGGGATATTTGGTGGTGACAGCGGCATTTATGTATTACCAATGATTCATAGGTTAGAAATACCTTTAATAGTTACATTGCATACTGTATTAAAAAATCCTTCTTTCAATGAAAAAGCTGTAATATGTGAAATTGGGAAGGAAGCAGACAAGGTGGTAGTAATGAGCCAACGTGCAATTGGTTTTCTGACAGATATTTATGATGTACCTAAAGATAAAATTATACTTATTGAGCATGGAATACCTGAATTTAATTTTATTCAAAGAAAATATTACAAGAAAAAACTTCATTTAGAAAAATATAAAACTCTTTTTACTTTCGGTTTACTTAGTAGAAATAAAGGAATTGAAACAGTTATTCAAGCACTGCCAAAAGTTATAGAAAAACATCCTGATATTATGTATATAGTATTAGGTAAAACACATCCAAATGTTATAAAAAGTTCAGGAGAAGAATATAGAAACTATTTAGAACGTTTAGTAAAAAAAAATAATCTTGAAAAATATGTATATTTTTATGATCATTATGTTAGTGAAGAAGAATTGTCTAAATATTTAGTGGCAATAGATATTTATATCACTCCATATCTAAATGAGGCTCAGATTACTAGTGGCACTTTATCTTATGCTGTTGGGGCAGGTGCAGCAGTTATCTCTACTCCTTATTGGCATGCACAGGAATTACTTGCAGATGGTCGTGGAAGACTTTTTAATTTTCGTGACTCAGAAGCTCTATCTAACATTTTAAACGATTTATTAGATAAACCCAAAGAATTAAATAAATTAAGAAAAAAAGCTTATGACTATGGGCAAAAAATTGTATGGAAAAAAATAGGAGCAAAATATCTTGATCTTTCTAAAAATCTTATTAAATCATATAAAGGGAATAAAGAGAAAAAAGAATTTATTATTGACCCCTCTATTCTTCCTGTTTTTAGCCTTGAACATATTAAAAGATTAACTGATGATACAGGGATCCTTCAACATGCTAATTTTAATGTGCCAAATTTAAAAAAAGGCTACTGCCTTGATGATAATTCAAGAGCTCTTTTAATGATTTTAATGGCTTATAACAGCAAAAAAGATCCAAATGCTCTGAATCTTTTACCTGTTTATTTGAGTTTTATTAATTATATGCAAAATGATGACGGTACTTTTAGAAATGTTCTTAGTTATAATAGAAATTTTATTGATGAAGTTGGCACTGAAGATTCCTTTGGTAGAACTATTTGGGCTTTAGGTTACTTGATACGTTTTGCACCTAAAGAAATTTATTTCCAGGTGGGCAAAGAGTTGTTTGCCAAAGCATATCCGAATTTTGACAATCTAAAGTCCTTACGCGGCATTTCTGAAACAATAATTGGTATTTGTCATTATCTCCATCATTTTATTGAGGATGAAAATATGAATAATCTGCTTAAAACATTAACATATAAAATTATAAAAAAATATGAAAATGAAAAAACAGACCAATGGAATTGGTTTGAACCAAGACTTACTTATGATAATGGCATTATTCCTATGGCACTTCTTTGTTCTTATAAAATCTTGCATGATGAAAAAATATTAACTATAGCTAAAGAATCAATTGAATTTTTAGAAAGTGTTATCTTGAAAAATGGATATATATCACTTATAGGAAATTCTGACTGGTATGAAAGAGGGGGAAAACGTTCATATTATGCTCAGCAGCCAATTGACGCTATGGCTATGGTATTGTTGTACTATCAGGCTTATATAGTTACAAATGATAAATCTTATATTAATAAGATGTACACTTCGTTTATGTGGTTTTTAGGTGAGAATGATTTACGTATTCCTTTATATGATTTTGAAACCTGTGGCTGCTGCGACGGTCTGGAAAAATATGGTGTTAATAGAAATCAAGGAGCAGAAAGCACTTTGGCTTATTTAATAGCTCACTTAACTGTCCTCAATGCTTATGAAAAAGAAATTTAATATTTGAAAAAATATATTATGTCAATTATTAAAAGGTACAATAATAATCCTATATTAACAAAAGATGATGTTCCTTATCCTGTTGCAACAGTTCATAATGCTGCAGTAGATGACGTAGCAATAAATATATATTGGGGCTGTGCTGATACTGTCATGAGCATGAGTGCTGCAAAAATAGACGCCCTTGTTAATCTTTGTTTAAATAATTCAAAAAAGGCTTTGTAAAATGAAAGTTGCTGTTTTATCCCCTGCCTGCTGGAGAACCCCACCTTTGCATTATGGACCCTGGGAACAAGTAGCTTCAAATATTGCTGAAGGGTTGGTAGATAGAGGTATTGATGTAACACTTTTTGCTACTGGTGATTCTATTACAAAAGGCAAATTGGAATACGTTTGTGAACATCCTTATGCTGAAGATAAATATCTTGACCCAAAGGTATGCGAATGTTTGCATATTAGTCATTTAATGGAACAGGCTGATAAATTTGATATCATCCATAATAATTATGATTTTTTACCTCTAACATATTCAAGACTGATAAAAACACCAATGCTTACTACTATACACGGTTTTTCTTCTCCAAAGATAATCCCTGTTTTTAAAAGATATAATGATATTAATTCTTATGTGTCAATAAGCAATTCTGACCGTAGTCCTGAATTAACTTATATAGCTACTGTTTATAATGGCATTAAAGCTGAAGATTTCACTCTAATAAAAGAAGTAGGGGATTACCTATTATATTTTGGAAGAATTCATCATGATAAAGGAACCTATGAATCAATACAAATTGCTAAAAAAGCCAAAATGAAACTTATTATTTCAGGTCTTATTCAGGATGAAAGTTATTATAATGAAAAAGTAAAACCCTTTATTAATAATGACGATATTATTTATGTGGGTAATTCAGGTCCTAAAAAAAGGGATGAGTTATTGGGAAATGCTTATGCCTTAATTCATCCTATTAATTTTAAAGAGCCTTTTGGATTAAGCGTTGCAGAATCAATGTTTTGTGGAACTCCAGTGGTTGCTTTTAACAAAGGTTCAATGCCTGAATTAATTGCTGATGGCAAAACAGGTTTTTTAGTTAATAATATTGACCAAGCTGTTGATGTTTTAAAAGATGTAAAAAAAATTAAACGTGTATTTTGCCGCAAATGGGCTGAAAGCAAGTTTAGTCAAAAGACAATGATAGATAATTATATTAAGGTTTATAAAAAAATTATAAATAAATAATAAAATATTTTGATTTTATTTTTTCAATAACTTTTCTAATCTAAGCAATAAAATATCTTTATCTATTGGCTTTTTGATATGCTCAACAGCTCCAAGTTTTAAACCTTTAGCTTCATAATCTTCGTCAGTTTCGCCAGTCATAAAGACAACAGGAATATTTATATTTTTTTGTTTCATAAAATCTAATAAATGAAAACCATCAAGGTTCGGCATATTAATATCTGAAAGCACAAGATCAAAATTTTGTTTCCCTATTTTCATTAAAGCATCTAATCCATCTGAGGCTGTTTCCACATGATAATCCTTTTGTTTTAATATTTCTGAAACTATCTTTAGAGTAATTACTTCATCATCAACAAGTAATATTCGGGTTTGCCCTCTTCGAGGTATTTTTTTAGCCAATTTAAAAGAACTGGGAAGTAATTTGTCTATAATTTCATCTATTGGTATTGTGGCAAAAGTAGAAGCATAATCTGACATAGCATAAGGAACTACTAATTCATTATTGTTTATAATTGAGCCGCATGAATAAACAACATTAGGTACGTAGCCTTCTCTTTCTTCTTCATTTGGCATTAAAAGAGGTTCGCTGAGCTGACCTATTATTTTTGTAGGGTCTTTTAAGTCTAATAATGTTGCTCCAAGGCAATATCTTCTCATAGGACCTACTCCGTGAGTAATTAACAGCCAACCATATTCAGTTTCAATAGGAGAACCACAATTACCAATCTGAATGAATTCCCATGGATATTTTGGTTCTTGTATTTTTTGACGAGTTTCCCAGAGATTTATCTCATCAGAAAACATAATATAATTATTGAATCCATCAAGTCGTGAAATCATTGCATACTTACCATTGATTTTTCTTGGGAAAAGAGCCATATCTTTATTTTGTGCATATTCTCCGTGAAGCGGTATAGATTTGAAATTATAAAAATCTTTGGTTTTTAATAATTTAGGAAGTATAGTAAAACCATTAAATGCAGTATAAGTTGCATAATAAGTAATGCTTCCATCGTCATCAATAAATCTAACAAAACGTGCGTCTTCAATACCATTACTTTCGGAGTAAGAAACCGGGAATATCACTCTCTCGGAAATAGCAGTATCAAGTGAAAAAGAAATTTCATAATGTGAGTTTGCTACCCAATTTATTGCGTTTAGCACATTTTCTTTGCTTGGAGTTACTTTTATACTTTTTGCGGTTTCTGCTATTGCAGCTTGCAGCTCTCCATATACAAATTTATTATTCAGTTTATTCATAACTATTCCAACAACATCTTTATGAATATTCATCTCATCAAGTTTCTTCAAAAAACTTTTTTTACTGTAAACATGACGCTTAACAAATTCAGGTTTATCAACTAATTTACCGGGAGGAGTAAAAGATAAATTATTATCTTTATCAATTATTCCCATTCTGAAAGCTATTGAAGATATATGACCTTCGCCAGTAGCGCGAAAGCTAACTATTATTCTTTTTTGCCCTTCTTCTAATTCACTCTGGTCTGGGTGTTCAACAACACAAGGATTAAAAAATGCAGTAGATTCTATTGAGTATTCCATTGTAAAATAGGAACCTATAAGTAATTTCCTTTCAATAGCTAAACTTTTTGGATTAACATTTATTTTTTTTAATATGTTTTTTAATTTGTCAAAATTATTTTCAAATACTTTTGAAATATTACGATGTCTTTTCGAAAAGTCTCTTAATGTTTGATTTAATATTAGATGGGTATCCTTATCTGACATTTCTAAAACTTTTTTTATGATATTTATGGTTCTCTGCTCTCCAAGAAAGAAATATCGAGTTATCACTCTTTTAGGATCTGGATAAAATTTATTTGGTTTTCTTTTTACTGTTAATGCCATAATTTACAAATTATTTAATACTTTTGTCCGCAATATGCAAATTCATTTACAAAATTAAATATTAAATCTTTCAAAAAATAATATTAGAAATATTTAGAGGAGATAATTATTTTTATGGCTAAGGTGTTTTTATTGAAATGACTGATTGGGTGAATGAAAGCATTCTAAAAACTGTGTAAATAAAGTTTTGGTTTTGAAATTAAAAAAGGGGTTAAGGGCTATTTTTTATTGAACAAGTTCAGTTATAATTTAATTTTTGGCTTAATATGCAGAAATTAACTACCACGAGCCGCCGGCGCCACCTCCGCCAAAGCTTCCGCCGCCGAAACCTCCAAAACCACCTCCCCCTCCAAAATCTCCGCTGCCCGAAGAAAAATCATTCCAAGTACTCCCGCTGCTTCTGCCTCCTCCACTCATCAATAAAAAGAAAGCAGCCCAAAAAGGTAAATTCTTCCCTACTGAATATGACCTCGCATTACTCATTACCATTAATATAAATGTTAAAGCTATTATTATTATAGGAATTAACATCCCAAAAGGACTTGCTTCAGTTCTTTTTTTATAATCTTTGGCTGTGAATTCTCCCGATGCTAATGAAATTAATACTGAAGTTGCATTATCTAAACCTTTGTAGTAATTATTGCTTTTGAAATTTGGAATCATCTCTTTTTCAACAATTCTTTTTGCTATTGCATCTGGCACTACAGACTCTAATCCATACCCTGTTGCTATAAATGTCTCCCCCCTTTTGCTGTAAGTTTTTGGTTTTACTAAAATAATTATTCCATTATTAAAGCCTTTTTGCCCTACTCCCCATTTTTCACCCAAGCTGTAAGCAAAATCAGACTTATCATGTCCATTTAATGAAGGAACAATTACTATTACTATTTGGGTTGAGGTAGTATCATTATATGCAACGAGCTTTCTTTCTAATTGATTGACTTCATTGAGTTTAAGTATTCCTGTGTAATCATTTACTAACTTGGGTGGATATGGTCTATCAGGAATATCACCTGCTTTTACTACGAGTAAACTCATAATAAAAATGAAAGTCAGAGATAAAGTTTTGATGAGTTTTGATTTCAAAGTATTTAGTTTTTATTGTTAATAATCAGCTTGCTAATTTGTTGTTTGAATTTTAAATTATAATGTGAAATATTTTATGATGCTAACCAAAAGATATTTCGTCGGATAGTTCATTTATATCATCCTTTTGATGAGGAAAATATTTTTTCAATTGTTCTCCAGTTGATATAATACCTTCACATAAGCCCTCAGTAAATTCATTTTTTCTGAAATGATTTAACATTTGATGTTTGATATTATCCCAAAAATTATCATCTACAACAGCATTAATACCCATATCTCCAATAATAGCAAACTTTCTGTTTTTGATAGATAGGTAAAATAGTACACCATTTCTAAGTTTTGTTTTATGCATTTGCAATTTCTTAAATATAAAAGCAGCTCTGTCCATCACTTCACCTTTACAAATATTTTCTATATGAACACGTATCTCACCCGATGTATCTAATTCAGCATTTATTATAGACTGTTTTATGTTGTCTTTTTGTTGTTTTGTGAAAAAATATTTCGCTGCTCTTGTCATTGCCTTTATTTTTTGTTAAAATTTTATAAACAAATTATTTTAAATAATGCTTAGAATCATTATTGCTTTGTAAAAGTTAAAGTTAGAATTAAAGATATTTTTAAAATTTAATTTTCAAATATGATAATTCTATTATTGATAAATTTCAACAATAGCTAAAATACTACTTTTGGAACTTTTTTAGCTCCTGTTTCTGCTTTAAAATATGCTTTTTTCTTGAAGCCGAATGAAGATGCAAAAATATTTTTTGGGAATTTTCTTATATCTGTGTTATAGCTTTGAGCAGAGAGATTAAATTTTCTTCGTTCAACAGCAATTCTATTTTCAGTACCTTCAAGTTGTGCCTGAAGCTCCATAAAGTTTTGATTTGCTTTTAAATCAGGGTATCTTTCAACTACAACCATCAATCTTGATAAAGCTGATCCCAGGGCATCCTGTGCTTTTTGAAATTTCATTAAAGATGCTTCACTGAGTTTTTCAGGGTTAATATTGACAGACGTTGCTTTTGAACGTGCTTCAACAACATCTGTTAATGTTTGCTTTTCATGTGCAGCATAACCTTTAACAGTACTTACTAAATTTGGTATCAAGTCTGCCCTTCGTTGATATACATTTTCTACATTTGACCATTGTGCATTAACGCCTTCTTCTCTTGAGACCAATCCATTATACATACTGACACTTGATATTATCAAAATAAGTATAATACCTACGATTATTCCTAAAATTATCCAGTTCTTTTTTTTCATAATTAAATATTTTTTTGATTTTTATTATTTGCTAAAATACTAAAATTTAATAATTCCTAAAGAATAAATATTTTAAGATAATCCTTAATAAATCATAAAAATGAAGATCTAAGATCAATAGAATAATAATATCTTATTTTATTATCTCTACACTTCTTTTAATAAAATTTGTTAATTTTTCACCTTTAAGTAAATTTTGAGAGAGCAAAGCTAAATCTATAAGCTGTTTTATTAAATTTGATTGTTTATTTTTATCTTTTTCTTCAATAATTTTGCTTATCAACTTATGATTTGAATTGATAACCATATTGTAATTATCTGGTATGCTATTCATATAACCCATTCCACCTGTAAAAGCAGACATATCTTTCATCCTTCGCATATATTCTGGCTGCGTAATAACAATAGGCTGTTCTGTTTCACTTAAACTTTCAAAAACTATATTGAATTTCCCCTTGTCTATATTTTCTTCAATAATTGGTTTTAATTCTTTTTGTTGTTCTTCGCTTAATTTAGATGGTTGTTCTTCTTGCTTTTTTATTAATTTATCAATAACATCAGCATCTACCCTGGAAAAAGATGATTTTTCAAATTTTTGCTCCAGCATATTTACAAAATGATTGTCAATTGGTCCATCCATCAGTAAAATATCATAACCTCTTTGTTTAACTGTTTCAATAAAATTATGCTGCTTATCTACATCATTTGTGTATAAATAAATCAATTTTTTATCTTTATCTGTTTGTGTGTTTTCAATATGTTTTTTGTATTCATCAAATGTAAAATATTTATTTTCAATATTTTTAAATAAGAAGAAATTTTTTACACGGTCATAGAATTTAATTTCTGATATCATTCCATACTCAATGAATATTTTAATATCATCCCATTTTTTTTCAAAATCATCACGTTTATTTTTAAACATATCTTCTAGTTTATCAGCAACTTTTTTCATTATGTGACTGGATATTTTTTTAACATTGGAATCACTTTGGAGTGCACTACGTGATACATTCAAAGGGATATCAGGAGAATCAATAACTCCGTGCAATAAAGTCAGAAAGTCAGGCACAATTCCTTCAACAGAATCAGTTACAAAGACTTGATTGCAGTATAATTGGATTTTATTTCTCTGCGCATCAATTTTTTCCCTTATTTTCGGGAAGTATAAAATGCCTGTTAAATTAAATGGGTAATCAACATTTAAATGTATTTGAAACAATGGTTGTTCAAAGCTATAAGGATATAATTCTTTATAAAATTTTTTGTAATCTTCATCTTTAAGTTCAGAAGGTTTTTGTTTCCATAAAGGTTTGGTATTATTGATAATTCTAGGGCGTTCAACATCTTTATACTTATCTTTACCGTCTTTATCTTTCTCGCCTTCAATTTTTTCTGAAACTTTTTCTGTTCCAAAAACTATTTCAACAGGTAAAAATTTACAATATTTTTTTAGAAGTTCATAAATCTTATATTCTTCAAGAAACTCTTTATTTTCATCAGTAATATGAAGCACTACTTCAGTGCCTCTGTCTTTTTTGTCTGTTTCTGTAATAGTAAATTCAGGACTTCCGTCGCATTCCCATTTAACTGCTTTTGTAGCTCCACCCTTTTTATATGTTTTAGATATTATATCTACTTTATCAGCTACCATAAAAACTGAGTAAAATCCAAGTCCAAATTGACCGATGATTTCTTTTTTATCTGCTTTTTTGCCTTTATATTTTTTTACAAATTCTTCTGCACTTGAAAATGCAATTTGATTGATATATTTATCTATTTCATCAGCAGTCATGCCAATACCTTTATCTTTAACAGTTAGGGTTTTGGCTTTTTTGTCAACAAATACTTCTATTCTTGTATCACCTATTTCTCCTTTGAACTTGCCAAGAGAAGCTAAAGTTTTAAGCTTTTGAGTTGCATCAACAGAATTTGAAATCAACTCTCTAAGAAATATCTCACTATCAGTGTATAAAAATCTTTTTATTATGGGAAATATGTTTTCCGTTTGAACATTAATCTTTCCTTTTTGCATTTTTTATTATTTTAAATGTATTGATATATTTATTAAAATATTTTAAACTCTATCAAGGCTTATGCCAATGGAAATATACTGACAAAATGACTTTATGATAAGACATTATATTTCAAAATATAACAGGGTATTTTTGTATGTAAAGTGTTTATCTTTTTAATTGGAAAGGTAATTTTTTCAGCCATCCTGTTTTAATTACCCCCCATAATCCTATTAAGATAGCCTCAGAAGTGTCATCTTGAAGATTATTTGGACGTGCAATTCCTGACCAATCTATAACATTTATTGCCAGGTATATAGATTTTTGTTTGGCCTCAATTCCATTTCTCATTTCTCGTGGATAAAGTAAGGTTTTTCTCCATACCTCTGCTGTGATTTGAAAATAAGGTATATGTCTCCGCTCTGCTTGATGAATCCATATTTCAGCAATATTCCCACCGCCTTCAAGAACTAGCCAGCTTAAATCTGAAATTTCATTAAGTATTCCAAATATCCCACGTCTAAGCATAGATGTATTCCCGTAATGATGTGATCTAAACCAAACCAACCTGCCTTTATGATTGTAAAGGGCAAGTCCGGTTTTTAATCCAAGATCAACTGCTAATAGGGAATCCATTATTAATCTATTGTTTAGAGATTTATGATTTGTTGTTAGATCAGCTAATTAGTGTTTAAAATAATTAAGACGTCTTATAAATATCTTCTGCAATTTTCAGGATTTCATAAAAATTATGTATTTCAGCATCCTCAACACGGTAATATAATTCTTTTGCAAAAGGTATTAATTGAATACTTTCTTTAAATCTTAAATAATCAACATTAAGATTGTTTTCTGCAATCCTTATTCTATCAAGAGCATCCGCATCTTTCAAAATAGCAGTTGTTTTATAAAAAGGATTATTTTGGGGAATATCTAATTTCTCTGAATGATTAATAACTGCCATTTTTATTTCTTGAAGATCTTTTTCTTGCAAGCCAATAGAAAAAAATAAATCTCTAAATTGCGGCAGCTTTTGTTTTGCTGCCCAAAGACCATGTTCTATACAATAACCATCATCTTTTCTTGCCATATCATGGATAAATGCAGCATAAAAAGCCAATTTTGTCTCTCTTATATTTTTTAACTTATCACCTAAATACAGACAATTACACATAACACGATACGTATGTTTTATGCCGTGTAACTTGCTTTGATGGTCAAAATATTCTTTTTTAAGTGTGAATAAATTAAAATCTATATTGATATTTATCATTTAATACTTGGTTTTGAGTAGATTGTGCAAAATATTTTTAACTTGCCAGGTGAGATAAAAACCGATTTATTTCTCTGCGTTCTATTTTGCAGGATTATTTTTTGATGATAACAAATTTATTTTTATATTAATGAAATATAGGTTTTCCCTGTTTTATTTTTTATTATATCTTAATTTTATTGTTAACTATTTCAAGAATATCATTTTCCATTTGTTTAGCTTTTTGTTCAATATCAGCACCTTTAGTCAAAATATCATCTACAAAAGCCTTATCTTTCAAAGTAGCAGCGTTTATTTTTACATTTAGAAAAGCTCCCAGCACTCCTGAACAAGCAGCAATAGCTCCAACACCTGCATCAGAAACTGAATTTGGATTCCCTATATCTGCCATTGCTTTCATCACTTGCATTGAATCACAACAAAGTTTCATTGTTTTAAAAGGCACTTCAATAGCAAATTTAGTTGCCTGCTGAACAGCTTTTTCACGTTCAGTTTTTTCTTCGTCTGTTTTTTTAGGCAAAGCATAAGCATTCATAATTTTATTAAAAGCATTAGTATCTTCATCAACCATTTTAACTAATTGATTTTGAAATGATTTTCCTTTTTCAGCCCAGTTTGAGAATTCTTCCCAACGTTTGTCCCAACCACGCTTGTGTGCTGAGAGGTTAGCAACCATAGTTCCTAATGCAGCACCTAAAGCTCCCATATAAGCTGAAATAGACCCACCTCCTGGAGCAGGTGATTCAGAAGCTGTCTCATCAGCAAAGTCTATAAGATTCATATTAACTAATTTCTCCTTAGTTTTTTCTTTTAGAATATATTCAATAATTTTTTTGTCTGGATCAAAAGGATACAAATCATTTAATCCCAGTGATTTGACAGCAATTTTTATGATTTCTTTATCAGGTATTCCTATTGAACGTTGTTGTTTTTTCAAATAATATTTCCCGGCATCTAACATAGCTTTTAAAGGGACAACACCAACAAGTTCAGAGCCAGTAACTCGTATGCCTCTTTTTCTTGCTTTTTCTGATACCTCATCAAAAGCAATATGTATGGGTGTTACTGTAATATCTGTCAAATTCATAGAAATTTGTGCTATCCCATACTCTTTAATAAACCAGCCAATAGCTCTGGTCTTTTTTAAAGTTCCTGGTATTCTCACTGGTTCCCCGTTTTGGTCTTTTACAACTCTACCATTTACTTTTTTTACTCTTCCTGCTTCTCTAACATCAAAAGCAATAGCATTGGCTCTACGTGTAGAGGTTGTATTTAAATTAAAGTTGTATGCAATCAGGAAATTCCTTGCTCCAATTGCAATAGCTCCAGATTTAGCATTAAACCTGGCAGGACCAAAATCAGGTTTCCATTCAGGCTTTGTAATTTTGTCTTTTAGTCCTTCATATTCTCCTGAACGGCAATAAGCTAAACTTCTGCGTTTTTCGTTAGATGCAGCAAACTCATAACAATATACAGGAATTTGAAGTTCTTCACCAACTTTTTTTGCTAATTTATGTGCATATTTAACAGTTTCTTCCATTGTGATGTTGGAAACTGGCACTAAAGGACAAACATCTGTAGCACCAAAGCGTGGATGAGCACCATGATGTTTTCTCATATCTATCAATTCAGAAGCTTTTGTAATAGCTTTGTAAGCAGCTTCAATAACCTGCTCAGGTGCTCCAACAAAGGTTACAACAGTTCTGTTAGTTGCTTTACCCTGGTCAACATCTATTAAACGAACTCCTTTTACAGTCTCAATCTGATCGGTTATTTGTTTTATTATTTTTTCATCATTGCCTTCACTAAAATTTGGAACGCATTCTATCAATTGTTTCATAGGTATTGGATATTTCTCTGTTTGTTATTTTAAATTTAAAGCAAAAATATTGAATTAATGTTTACTAAAAAATTCTAAAAATTTAATTTTGATATTTAATTTCAAGAAAAAATTTTAAGAATATAATAATTACTAAATTGTTAAAAGGTTTTTGAAATTTTTTAATACTTTTTTTCTTTAAACTTTAGTCTTAATAATGTTGATCCTGGGAAAATATTCCATCAGAATTAAATTACTGAGGCGATTGTATTTTTAATTTACTGCAATTCTCCATTTAAAATTACTTTTTCCACTTTATTACTGCCATAAGCATAAGGCATAAATTCATAACTAGATATATGCTTTGTTATAAAGATATTGGCTTTTTTACCAATGGCAATGCTGCCCAGTTCTTTGCTAAGGTCCATAGCATAAGCGGTATTAATAGTAATTGCATTTATAGCTTCTTCTGGTGTCATTTTATATGCAATGCAGGCTAAGGATAAGATGAACTGCATATTTCCTGAAGGAGAAGATCCAGGGTTATAGTCGCTTGCTAATGCAACAGGCAGTCCTGCATCTATCATTTTACGTGCAGGAGCATAAGGTATTCCTAAGAAAAATGATGTTCCAGGTAATAAAGTAGGCATAGTTTCAGAATTTAATAAAGTTTTTATTTCGTCTTCACCTGTAAATTCAAGATGGTCAACAGATAAAGCATTATGTTTTACTCCCACTTGTATGCCTCCTGAATAGGCCAATTCATTTGCGTGTATTTTTGGTTTTAAACCATACTTTGCAGCAGCATTTAAAATCCTATCAGTATCTTCAACTGTAAAGAACCCTTTATCACAAAATACATCCACAAAATCAGCTAATTGTTCATCAGCAATACGGGGTAACATATTATTGATAATCAAGTCAACATAAGCATTTTGATTAGATTTGTATTCTTCAGGAACAGCATGAGCTCCTAAAAAAGTAGATTTGATTGTTAAAGATGAATCTTTTTTTAGTCTTTTTATTACACGAAGCATTTTCAGCTCATCTTCAACATTTAAACCATAACCACTTTTAATTTCTACAGCACCGGTACCAAGCATTTTAATTTCTTCTAAACGTTCATATGCTTGCTTATATAATTCATCTTCTGATGTGTTGTGCAGTAATTTGGCTGAATTAAGAATCCCACCTCCGCGTTTAGCTATCTCTTCATAAGATAAACCTTTTATTTTATCAATATATTCAATTTCACGACTACCAGAATAAACAATATGAGTATGAGAATCGCAAAATGAAGGAAATACCATTCTGCCTCTTGCATCTATTTCTTTTATCATATAAATATTCCCGGAATTATGATTAATGTTTTTGATATCCTTCATCTCACCAAAGTCCATAATAATTCCATCATTTATCAACAAATAAGCATCCTTTATAGTTTTAATTGACGACATTTCTTTACCTGCCACTTTTAATTTTGCTTTTTCCTTTGGGAGTTCTACCTGAATAAGCTCTTTTATGTTTTTTATCAATAATTTCATTTCAATAAAAATTATTTTGATTTATGAGAAAGCTAAATTAATAAAAACTTTTTATTATACTTTAAATCCGAAAATTACTTAGAAGTGAAAATTTGAAATGTGTGTTAGTGCTGGCGCATCACAGTGAAGAGCATCGCAGGCGCAGCCCTTGTCACGGAGAGAGGGTCTGGGCGAACATTCCCAACAATGGTGTGCAGCTCAGCTTTGCATAAGATTTAGTTTGCGAATATAAGGTTATATTTCATAATTAGTGTCTGTCCATAATG
>CAYNBX010000019.1:0-15689 GCA_964395505.1 uncultured Bacteroidales bacterium
TAAAAAAGTTTATTGATAAAGCTCATGAAGATGGAATTGCAGTTATTTTAGATATTGTTTTAAACCATTCCTTTGGCCAGTGTCCTTTTGCAAGAATGTATTGGGATCCTGTGAATAATCGCCCTGCTGCTAATAATCCCTGGTTTAATCAAACTTCGCCTAATCCTTATGTTTCTTATGGCTGTGACTTTAATCATGAAAGCCTTGATACAAAGAGATTTGTTGATAGAGTGAATAAATATTGGCTAACAGAGTATAATGTTGATGGTTTTAGATTTGATTTTACAAAAGGCTTTACTAATAAACCCGGTGATGGCTGGGCTTATGATGCTTCAAGAATTGCTATTCTAAAAAGAATGGCTGATAAAATATGGCAAGTGAAGCCTGATGCTTACATCATTCTTGAGCATTTTACTGATAATAGCGAAGAAAAAGTTTTATCAAATTATGGAATGATGCTTTGGGGAAATCTCAATGAAAGCTATAGTGAAGCAACAATGGGATGGAATGATAATGGTAAGTCTGACTTTTCGTGGATCTCTTATAAAAAAAGAGGGTGGAACGACCCTCATGTTGTAGGGTATATGGAAAGCCACGATGAACAAAGATTGATGTATAAAAATGTTAATTATGGTAATTCAAGTGGAAATTATTCTATAAAAGATACTGCAACAGCTTTAAAACGTATTGAACTAAATGCTGTTTTCTTTTTTACTATCCCCGGACCAAAAATGATATGGCAGTTTGAAGAATTAGGATACGATTATTCAATTGACTACAATGGCAGAACCGGGATGAAGCCAATAAGATGGGACTATTATAATGATTGGAGAAGAAATTATTTATATCATTTTTTTTCAGCATTAATAAATCTGAAAAAGAAGTATAAAGTTTTTGAAACCAGTAATTATTCCTTGTCGGTTAGTAGTGCTTTGAAAAAAATAAATATTAGTGATGCATCAATGGATGTTACAGTTATTGGTAATTTTGATGTTAATCAAGGCTTGATTGACCCGAATTTCCAAAAAACAGGCAAATGGTATGAGTTTTTTACTGGAGATTCAATAAATGTTACTAATACAAATGCTTCTATTGAATTACAAGCAGGAGAATACAGATTATATACCAGTAAAAAAATCGAGAAACCTTCAAATCTAAATACAGGCATTGAAAATCATGATATTAATTATAAATCTAATCTAAGCTGTGTTTATCCAAACCCATCTTCAGGTAATTTTAATATATCAATAAAAATCTTCAAACCAGATATTATTAAATTAACAATTTATAATATTTTTGGTCAGGAAATTAAAAAATTAAATAACAACAGATTAGACATAGGAACTCATTATTTTCTATGGGATTGTACAAATGAAAGTGGAGAAAAAGTAAAACAGGGAGTTTATTTTTACTTGCTGCAAATAGGCAATAAAAAAGAATTTAAAAAATTGATACTGAACTAGTAAATGAATTATGTTGTTTTAATTCTTTAAAAAAAAATTAAAAAAATAATAATTTGATAAATTTTAAATTATTACTTTTGTTATATATTTAAAATAAAACATAATATTATTAATTATTAATTAAACAGAAAGGGGTTCATAATTATGAACAAAATAAGAGTAGGTTTAATGGGTTTTGGTGAGATTAGTAGACACCTTTACCGGCTTTGTCTTGATGATGACAGAATAGAAATTGTAGCTATTAGCGACATAGGTAATCCTGAAATTTTACATTATTTACTTCTGTCAGAGATAAAGAATGATTATAAAATAAAACTTGAGGGTAATTATTTAGTTTCAAAAAATGGCAGGGCTCGTTTTTTTAAAGGCTCAGCACCTGACCAAATACCCTGGGATGCATTTGATGTAGATGTAGTTTTAGATTCTACACGTAAATATCTTAAAAGAAGAGATATGGAAGGTCATCTTAAATCAGGTGCAAAACGAGTTATGATTTCAACACTTCCAGAGGATGAAATTGATAGGGTTGTTGTTATGGGATTAAACGAAAGCAGCATTAAAGCTTCTGACTGTTTGATTTCCCCGGGCTCAGCTACAACGAATGCTGCAGCAATAATGTTAAGGATATTAGATGATAATTTCGGAGTAGAATATGCTATGTTAACAACTATACATGCATATACTGCTGACCAGCCTTTACGAAATACAGTAGGAAAGGATTACCGCCGCAGTCGTTCTGCTGCTAAAAATATTATTCCAAATATATCACTTACACCTCAATGGATTGAACGTATTATGCCGGAATTTAAAGGGAAAATTGAAGGTTCTGCTTTAAATGTTCCTGTTCATGCGGGTTCTTTATTGGATCTTACTACAATTATGAGAGATGAAAATATAAGTATTAAAGATGTTAATGAAGCAGTAGAAAAATTTGCAAAAGAAATACCCGATATTATTGAAATTGCAAAAGATCCTATTGTTTCAACTGATGTTATTGGCAATACACATTCTGTTGTTTATGACGAGATTGCTATAAAAAAATCTAAATTTAAAATGATTAAAACAATAAGCTGGTATCATAATACATTAGCAATGGCTGCAAGAATTAAAGAAATAATGCTGGCTTATTCAAAATTTGATAAAAAAGGAGGTATAAAATGAGAGTAGCTATTAATGGTTTTGGACGTATTGGACGTTCAGTGTTTCGTATTCTGAATAATAGAAAAGATATTGAAGTTGCCGCTATCAATGATTTATACGATCATAAAGCATTGGAATATCTTTTAAAATATGATACTGTTATGAAAAGATTTGGGCAAAATGTTTATCTTAAAAATGATTATTTGATTACGCCCAATGAAAAAGTTAAAATGATTAGCTGTAGAGAAGTATCAAAGTTACCATGGAAAGAGATGGGTATTGACGTTGTTGTTGAGTCAACAGGTGTTTTTCGTACAAAAGAAAAACTCATTCCTCATCTTCAAGCTGGTGCAAAACGTGTAATATTGACTGTTCCCGCAAAAGATGAAATTGATTACAATATTATGATGGGTGTTAATGATCAAGGTTTAAAACCTGAACATAGGATTATTTCTAATGCCAGTTGTACTACTAATTGCTTAGCACCAATGGCAAAAGTCCTGAATGATGCCTTTGGTATTGTTGAGGGATTGATGACAACAACACATGCATATACAAATGATCAACGCCTTGCAGATGTGCCTCATAAAGATTATCGTCGCGGTCGTGCTGCTGCTGAAAATATTATTCCTACTACAACAGGTGCAGCAATAGCTGTTGGTAATGTTATTCCTGAACTTAAAGGTAAATTAGACGGTATGGCTTGTCGTGTGCCTGTGCCTGATGGCTCTGTTGTTGATTTGGTTGTTAGAGTCAGTAGAGATGTTACTGTTGAAGATGTTCATGCTGCTGTTCGCCTTGCTTCTCAATCTGAAAAGATGAAAAATGTACTTTACTTTTCTGAAAAACCTATTGTCTCCTCTGATATAGTCGGCAATTCCTATTCCTCTATCTATGATTCTGCTTATACTAAAGTCCTTGGTAAACGTATTATCAAAACTTTAAATTGGTATGATAATGAATGGGGATACTCTAACAGAGTAGTTGACGTAATCACTAAAATTAAAGATTTTAAAGATTAATCTGTTTTATTCGTTGATTTTTTTAATTTAATAAAAAAATTATTATTTAAAAGACTTGCTTTGAAATATAAGGCAGGTCTTTTTTTATGTTGTAAGTTGAGAAAAATGTTATTTTGATTTGAAATGTATTTTTTTATTTATGATAAAAATTTATGGAGTAATATAAACACCAAATTTATAGAACTTTGGATAAATCTATTAAGCTGTATTTTTATCCGGTTCCTGATATTTTATTATTAAGATATTTTTAATTGGTCTGAAGTTGTTCCTGATTATCTGCCATTTTTCAGGATTTTGTTTGAGTAATCTTATAATAGTTTTCCTATTCTTTTTTAAAGCGTCAGTAATTGCAGGGGCAGTGATAGGGTAGGGGCATGATTTTCCAACATTTTCGCTCGTTAGTTTGTTGTTATACGAAATTACTTTTTGTGCAGCATTTTCTAATTTATCCAATAGTTGTGTTACTTTTGTGTCTTTATTATTGATGATTAATGTTGATTCTTCGTTTTCAGCTCTTTGTTCATAATTATTAAAATTAATATTCCATTCTGTGATTTTTATCACAGAATCTTTACGATCATAGTATGTATTATCTACTACAAGAACTGCACGTTTAATAATTGATTTAAGTTTACTAATATCACCTTTATAAGATTTTATTTTTTCTAAAGCTCCTTGAGTTAATATATGTTTATTGCCTGTTTTGTTCGAATATTCGTCTAAATAATGCTGACTAAGATTAATAAGGCTTTGTCCATAATTTTTCTTTATCTCGTCTTGTTCTTTTTTAAGAGAAATTGATTTTTGTATTATTGAAATTGAATTCTCATTTATCTTTTTTAGAATTTTTCTGTCTCTTTTACCATTCTCAATCATAGTTTTAATATTGTTATATAAAATGTAAGAAATAATATTTTTGTCTTGCGTTGTTAAAACTGCATCACTTGTAGTTAGATTAAAATTGCTTGTGTTTTTATTGAAATAATAAAATAATACATCATTTTTCTTGTCAAATTCATTTGGATAATATAAGGCAAGAATTGTATTATCTATTTCATCCAGGACATTCATTTTAATTTTACCAGTTTCATTAATATAAAAGGGAAGTTCTTTGTCTTTATACCAATTATACTTCATTTTATTTGTCCTGAATTTATTAAGTTGAACATTGTTATCACCTATTTCAATATTTTCAATTTTATATCTGTTTGAGCTTTTTTTTAAACATTTTGCCTCAACTATATCTGATAAATTGTTATAATAAATAGCTATTACCTTCTTAATACCCGGACATATTGAATCGGAATTTTTTAAAATATTTAATATATAAGGTTCTATAAAGGAAAAATGTTCTATCATATTATAAAATCTAAATTTTCGGTGAAGGTAATACATTTTAAATAATTAAGCAAATATTTAAGCAAAAAATTAAGTAATAAAAAAATAATTTAATTTTTAATTAAGCATAACTTTAATCAACTTAAATTTAAGGTTAAGCAAAAATTAATTACTTAAAATGCTTGCATTCAGTATTCTGATTGTGTAATATTGCAGTGAAAATTATTTTTGTTAAGAAATTATTTAACATTATTTTGTTGAAAAAATAAATTAAAAAAAAATTAATTTAAGTGAAAAATTTAAGTACTTAAGTTTTTTTCTTGTATTAAAATCAAAAATTATTGAGATTTTTTTATAAGATGATGATTAGATAATTAGTATTTAAAATATAAAAAAATAGGTTCTACTGTTATTTTAATGGCAGAGGAGTTTTTATTGAAATGGATGGATAATTGGATGATTGAATGATTGGGTGGTTGATAGGTTTGTTGGAAGCATTCTAAAAACTGTATAAATAAATATTGAGTCTGGTATAAAAAGAAAGTATGACCTCATCCCCTAACCCCTTCTCCTAAAATAGAAGGGCTTAGGGTATGAGGTGAAAATAAGTTTTATCCCATTTCAATCCTAATTCTTGCATTAAATTCATAGTAGTTCAAAAAAACAAAAAAATTAATATCATGGAAAATGAAGAATTCATATCAATTAATGCTTTAAGGGGTAAACATTATACACCTAATTGTTTTCATTCTGTTGAGAAAAACAATTTTAATAAAAATAGAATTCCTTTAATAAGAGAAAAAGTGTATAATTTTAAAAGAAAGAAAAGATTTTTAAAATGTATCAAATCATTTTTTGCAATTAAAACTAAAATTGCTGAAAGATTACCAAATATAAAAGATAATTTTTCCAATTTTATGGATGATTTTTTTAATTTTATGGATGATTTTTTCATATCTGAGGAACAAGAAGAATTTAATGGTAAAGATGGTAAACAAAGATCATATCATCATTTATCTTCTTTTGAAAGAAAAAGTGAGTTTAAACAAAGATTTAATATATATATTTTTGATAAAAGCTGCCAGTTAAAGGAATTTTGTAAAAACCACTATTTAATTTTTATCAAAAAATTTTTAAGTAATTATGAGAAATTTATTATACTGTTTAACAGACATTTAAAAATTATTTTGAATATCAATTATAAATTAGATACATCTGAATCTAATGTTCAATTTGAGATATGTAATCCTTTGAAAATTAATTATAATAGAAGAGATATTAAGCAATTGTTTAGACCTGTAATTCAAAAATCAATAAATAAGTTTTTTTATAAAACTAAGTTTCCTATAGTAAGAGAAATAAACGATTCCAATATGTTTGGCTTTTTAGGAATGAAAAATTATAGAAATTTAATGAAAATATTTAAAAAGAAATTTTTTGCAAGAATGCTAATAGAAAATTTAAAGTATTCATTTAATAAGATTTATTTATATCCATTATTAATCAGGAGATTATGCTTGTTGAAGATTTGATAAATAAGAGTTATTTTTAACCCCAGCTGTCTTTGAACCGGAAAGTACAAGAAAGACTATTCGTAATTTTGCCATATATATTGAGGAAGAAGGTTACATTGAAGCTGCAAAAAAAATTGTCGAAAGCTTTATAAATTTTTGTAATAGTCTTAAAATATTTCTGAAAAATATATACTTTGCAGAAAACTTTAGCTTTTAAATCATAAGTTCAGATGCACAATTTTCAAAAAGAATTACATTTTTATTTACAAGATTATTAATAATGAATTGATTATCTTTAATGTTATTCATTGCAGTTGTAATGTTTATGAGTTATTCTTTTATTGAGTAATGAATATTGGTTCAATTGAAAATATTGAGTTATAAAAAAACCTTAGATTCTGAATGCTGACTAAGGTTTTCACAAATTTATATATCAAGAGTTATTCATACTCTTTAAGTAATCCAGTTCTTTCGTTGAATTCCATTATTTGCTGGTCCCATTCATCAACTTTTGCAAATTGATTTTTCCAATAGTTTTCATCATACCACTGGGCATTTAATTCTTCAATAGTTTTGCCTTGTTGTTCAATCCACGTAAAATATTTAAGATTATGCATACGTTTTTTGTCGTAATATGTCATTTCAATCATATTATCAGTATTTATGTTCATTAAATCAGCCTGGTAACAAATAGCTGCTTTTTTGTTGTCATATTCACCAAATTTTTCACGTTCTTCAATAATTCTGCTTTGATACAATTCCATAGAATCAGTTGCAACAGTGAAGATTATATCATTTTCATTCATTTCATAATATTTAGCCATTTTAATAGCACCCATTAAATTAGCTATTGAAGATATACCGAGAAGGTCAAGTTTATTAACCATGATAGGGTCAACACCTATTTCATTTATTAGGAATTTCTTACCTTCAGGTTCATTAAAAAGTCTCATTATGTGCATATTAGGTTCATCGTCAATATCTGCAACCATATCCATATTTTTTATGTTGTGAATCCAGGGGACGTGTTTATCGCCAATACCTTCAATACGATGTCCGCCATAACCATTATAAAGTAGGGTAGGGCATTGCAAAGCTTCGCCGGCACAAACTTTAACAAGAGGGTATTTTTCGCGGATATAATCAGAGCAGCCGAGAGTCCCGGCAGAACCTTGTGTCAAGAAGATAGCGGTAAATTTGCTTTTATCGTTTTTTTCTAAATTAAATACTTCTTCCATAGCAGGACCAGTAACTGCATAATGCCATAAGGCATTTCCTATTTCACTAAATTGATTGAGGTTCACAATGCTGCTGCCTCTATCTTTTAATATTTCTTTAGCCTTATCATAAATTTCTTTTACATTACTTTCACAGCCTGGTGTTGCAAAGACTTCAGCCCCAACTTTGTGCAGCCAATCGAAACGTTCTTTTGACATCATCTCAGGCAAAACAGCAATAGAATCACATCCGAGAAGATAGGAGTCATAAGCTCCTCCACGACAGTAATTTCCTGTAGATGGCCACAAAGCTTTCTGTGTTGTTGGATCAAAACGACCTTTTACCAGTTTCTCTACTAAAGGTCCAAAAGTTGCTCCGACTTTGTGCGAACCTGTTGGAAAGTATTTGCCTATTAACATTAAAACTCTTGCTTTAACGCCAGTCAACTCTTTTGGTATTTCAATATAATTTACTCCTCCAAAACCTCCTCCAAATTTTACGGGTTCGTTTTTCCATGTTATACGAAATAAATTCAAAGAATTTAAATCCCATAAACCTATATTTTTTAATTTATCCTTTATTTTTTCCGGTATTAATTCAGGATTCCTCATTTGTTTGTAAGTTGGGATAATAATATGTTTTTCCCTACAGCGTTGTATTGTATTAGATAGAATTTTTTCGTTTTTTTTAATCATTGTCTTTATTTTTTAATGTTTAATTTGAATTTTTATAAATTAAAAAAGATAAAAATTATTTGAAAATTTAGAAAACTTAAAAAGGTAAAAAATCAGAAAAAAGTATTGAGATACTGATATAAATCGAATTTTGTTTAATCCTTGGAACCTCCAATTTCAAGCTTTCCTAAACCTGTTTACAAATGTAAACTGAGTCATTCTCTTTAATTTATTTGTTATTTTAAAATTATTATATGTATTAAGTGTATCCTTGTTTGGTCTGTTTATGTTTTTGTTTTTGTATTTTGTTAAATTTTAATTAATTAATTTTTTTTAAATTTAGTATTTAAAAATTAGTCCAGAGTACATCGGGACTAAAACCGTAATTGTCTTTGGCTATGTTTGTTTTATCAGATATATAAATCTTTTGCTCCATCAAGTAAAATGCTCATTTCTGCTGCTTCTTTAAAACTAACTTTTCTAAGATTATTATTTTTGAATTTTACATCAATAAGTTTAAAATTATTTTTTTTATCAAATTTTGCAATAATATTTTTAGTTTCATAAAAATAAGTGTTATTCATTAAGGATAAGATTTTATTTTCATTGTTAATCTTATGTATTAAAGTTAATCTGGAATTTTCTTTTTTTATAAAATATCCATTTTCATATTCATTAAAACTCTTTTCTGTAAGATAAAATTTAGGTTTATCCTTATAAGGAGCTCCTTTTGTAGGACAAAATGTTGTACAATTTCCACATTCATTACACCAATCACCAATATTTAATACCTGATATTTTTGTTTAATACTAAAGGTTTCGTCATCTTCAAAAATGATTTTACTATTTTTCCGTACAGCTTTTTTTAATTTATATTTAACAGGTTTGGTCTCATAAGAATAATTAGCTAAATTAGGACAGACTGTAACACAGGTATTACAAATTTCGTCGCAAAACAAACATCTTGATGCTTCTGCTTTTGCTTGTTGTTCATTTAATATTGATTTTACAGAATTAAAATTATTTATAGCAAAAAGTTTGTTTTCCTGAATATTTACTCCATATATTCTTTTAGCTTTTTTTATTTTTAGTTCTTTTATTGATAATTTTTTATTAACATGCCTTATCTTAAAATTATATTTAATATTAGAAGATTTTATGATGTTTTCAGCAACTTTACGACCATCAGCAATAGCGTTTATTATTGTTGAACCTTTTGCAACAGCATCACCTCCAATGTATAAATTTTTTATTTTAGTTTCAAAGCTAAGAGGATTATGTTTTAAAAGTTTGTTGTCAATAAAATCAATATCTATATCTTGACCTAAAGCAGGGATGATAGTGTCAAACTGCAGTTTAAATTCGGAATTTTTAATTTTAACAGGCTTAGCTCTTCCTGTTTTGTCCTTGCCAGAAAGTATGGTTTTGCAGCATAACAAATATTTTACTTTACCTTTTTCTGAGATTATTTTTTCAGGTGCACTCAGTTCTAAAATTTTAATTCCTTCTTTAATAGCTAATTGGATTTCTTCAAACTCAGCAGGCATTTCTTTTTTTGTTCTTCTGTAAACTATTGTTACTTTTCCTTTATTTCTAACCAAAAGATTAGCTGTACGTGCTGCATCAATTGCTGTGTTCCCACCTCCTATGATGGCAATATTTTTCCCTAAATGTATTTTCTTGTTATTGCGAACATCATACAAAAAATTTAATGCATCAATAACACCTTTAGAATTTATTCCTTGAATATCAATTTTTTTAGAAGATTGAGCACCAGTTGCAATATAAACAAAATCTTTGTTTTTTAGCAAGCTCTCAAATTCAGATTTATGAATCTTTAAATTATAATGAATATTAACGCCCAAATTTTCAATTCTTTTAATGTCTTTATTAATAGCTTTATCAGTTATGCGGAAAGAGGGAATTGCAGCAGAGACCATTCCTCCTGGTTTTTCTCTTTTTTCATATATCTCAACATCAAAGCCTGCTTGAGCAAGGAAAAAAGCACATGACAATCCTGAAGGTCCAGCACCAATAATAGCAACTTTTAATCCGTTTTTTGCAGAACGATTTGGTATAAAATCATCATATTTATTTTCAGCAATAAAATGTTTTATTTCTCTTATTAATAAAGAGTTATCATAATTTATTCGTGTACATTTTGTTTGACAAGGGTGCTCGCAAACCATTCCTGTTACCAATGGTAAAGGATTTGTCCTTATAATCACTTGAAAAGCTTTGTCAAATTCCCCTCTTGAAGAATAATACATATATTCAGGAACTTCCTGATGTGTGGGACAAGTTTCGACACAAGGAGCTTTAATACAATCAAAATAATCTAACTTTCTTTTGGTTTTTATACTTGGCTCATTAAAACCTTGTTTTTTGTATGCTTCATTTTCTATGACTTTATCTGCGTAATTGTTTAGGTTTATTAGTGCAGCTTTTTTTATTGATAAATATTTTGTTTTACATTTATTTAAAATAAAATCATCAATATTTCGGGATTTTAAATTATCAAATTGAGTATTTATTTCATCGGTATATTGTTTTAGCCTGGTATAGCCACCCGGTTTTAATAAATCAGAGCAAACAGTAACAGGTTTTAATCCACAGCCAAGTATTTCGGGTGTGTTAAAACAATCAGCTCCACCTGAAAATGAAATATCTATTTTGCCGTCAAAATCGTTTTGAAGTTTTCTTGCCAAATTTATTGATATAGGATGTAAAGCTCTGCCGCTCATATACATCATTTTTTCATCCTTTGAAAAGATGTCTTTATTGTTTATGCATTCTAAGGTATTTGTAAGTTTAACATAAAAATTTACATTGTTTTTCTCAGCAGCTTTTTTTAAAGTTTTTATGATATGTACAGCATCGTCATATTTCAAATCATGTTCAAAAGCTGTATCAGGCACCTTAGTTTCAAAACCAAGTTTATTATTAAGAATATCTCTTATTTTGTCAGAGCCAAGTAGAGTGGGGTTTAGTTTAATTGTTGTGTGAAGTTTTTTGTTTTCAATTAAATATAGTCCAATTTTTTCAATTTCATCTGTAGGGCAACCATGCATTGTTGATAAAGTGACATTGTTTGAAATGCAATCTGGAATGTTAATGTTTACAATGTTTGGATAAATATTTTTTATATCTTTGATTTTCTCTTGTTTTTCTGTTTTACAGTTCTGCATCTTATCAAAAAACCATTGTACATTATCTTTTAATATTCCATTAAAATCATATCCAATGCTCATATTGAAGATTGTTCCAATGTTTTTATCCCAGGAAAATTTATCTCTTAGAATATGAATTATTATCCAGGCATTCAAGTATTGGTCATAAGATTCTTTGATTTTAAGTTCTTGGGACCATTCGCAATTAAATCCCTGGTCTTGCATATCAATGCAAGGTTTGGATACATCCAGCTCATCTAGAGTTTGTATTGTTTTTAATTCAATAAATCTTGCACCGCATAACCATGCAGCAATAATATTTTGAGCCATTTGAGTATGAGGCCCTGCTGCAACGCCAATTGGTGTCTCTAAAAGTTGTCCATAATGTTTTATTCGGAAAATGTCAGTGTTTTTGGGTACAAAGAACAACTCCTGCGGGATACCAAAAATTTCTCCTTTTTTTTCTTGTTTTAAAATTATACTTAACAGTTGTTGTATAGGTATTATTGAAAATTTGTTGGACATTATTTTTAAGATTAATAATGTTTTGATATAAAAGTATTGATGTTTGAGATTAATAAAAAATTACGAATTTACATAAAATAACTCTTATATGAGGCTGAAAAAAAAGATACTGGTTTTTTATGATTTTTATCTAAAAAATGTAAATCATTAAGCATATAATTCTATTGATTTTTGTATCTTTATTTTTTAATTCAAAAATAAAATATTATGAACAGAAATGCTTTATATTTCCTGACAACAATTGCATTAATTGTTTTAGGAATATCAGTAATAAGTTGTAAAGGAAAAAACAAAAAAAGTACAACTTATAGTAGAGTTCCACAAAAAATTGAGTCATTAATACTATTTAAAGATTCTATAAACATAGAGGCAGAAGGTAAAATTTTGCATTATCAGGAAATTTCGTCTTGGGACGAAAATAACTTTTCTAAAATTCTAAACAACAAAAATGATTTTATCTCTAATAAAATTAATTCCTTTAAAAAGAAACTCAGGAAATATAATAGAAATATTATAAATCCGAAGGTTGAATTTAATGAATCAACAAAAACAACGACTTTTTTATGTGATGTGCAAGGAGCAAGATACAGTCGTAATTCTTATGAATTCCATTGGTTGTTAGGCGATTTGCCTTTCGACTTATATCAATTTAAAAAATCAAAAAAAGAGCTTAATTATGAAGGGAAAGTAAACAATGTAATTACAACAATTAGACTTGTTTTCCCTTTTGCTATTACTCACTGCCATGAGCACGTTTGGCAAAAGTAAAACTATGAATTTGTACTTTGGCTGCAAATAAAGACTATTTTTTATAAATTTGAAACCTGCTTTGAAGTGTGGAATTTAGAATGAAGAGTGTAAAATTCGGATTAAAGTTTTGAAGTTTTAAAATGTTAAAATAAATTTAATTTTTTTTACAATTAAAAATAATAAGAAAATGAAAATTACAATCATTTATGACAATACAGCATACAAAGAAGGTCTTCAGGCAGATTGGGGATTTTCTTGTTTAGTAGAATTATCTAAACCTACAAATTTAAGAATTCTTTTTGATACTGGTACCAATGGCTCAATTTTGCTTTCTAATATGCAAAAGTTGAATATTGACCCTGTTTCAATAGATGAAGTTTTTATATCACACGCACATTATGACCATACTGGAGGTCTATCAACTTTTTTAAATAAAAATAGTGATGTTAAATTGTATATTCCTGTTTCTTTCAGAATAGTTAATGGTGCAAAGGAAGTGATTTCAGTTAATAAACCTTTAAAGATACATGAGAATGTTTTTTCTACTGGCGAACTTGACCATATAGAACAATCTTTGGCAATTAGAACAGAAAAAGGAATAGTCTTGATTGTAGGATGTTCTCATCCAAAGATGTCTCACATTCTTGATGCTGCTTCTGAATTTGGAAAAGTATATGCAATCATTGGAGGCTTACATAGTTTCAGCAAATACAGTTTGTTTAAAGATTTACAATTGATATGCCCAACACACTGCACTCAACATAAGGCAGAAATAAAATCATTATACCCTGATAAATATATTGAAGGCGGTGCAGGGAAAATAATTGAAATCTAAAAAAAATTATTTTATTAAGGATATTTTAAAACTTTTTGATTCTTTATTTGTACTAATTTTAACAAAATATATACCAGCAGGCTTTGAAGATAGGTCAATTTTAATATTATTTGATAATATTGCTTTATTATCATAAGATTCTATCATTTCCCCTAAAATATTGTAAACATTAATTTTAACCACTTTAAGTATTTTGTTTTCAACATCAATATTAATAAAATCATTTGTAGGATTTGGATAGATTTTTATACTTTGATATTTTTTTGTTTTATTTATACCGAGATAAGAACCATATAAAGTTATAACGCCAGTATTATCAGGGTCTATCCAATCTCTTAGTCTTGCAGAATCAGAATTGGCAGTATCATTAGATTCCCAGGAGTAAGAAAATTTTCCAAAGAAATCAGGTTGATTTATATAAGAGCTGTCACAACTTGCATAACCTCCTGTTAAAGTGCCAACGATTCTACCATGATTATCAAATAAAGGTGAACCAGAAGAGCCCCCTTCAGTAACTCCATGTCCATTTTCTGTTTCTGACCAAACAACTTTCCAATGTGATTGAATCCCATTACCATTCCATTGTGATGACACTAAAGGCCTGGTATAAGTTGATATTTTCTTAACATCACCTTCAGGATGATGTATGCAAACTCCATTAGGACTTGAAGAATTTTCCCTGTTCCATCCATTAAAAAAAGTGTGATAAAGCACAGGTACATATTCATTTAATTTTACTAAGTAGAAGTCAGAGCCTGTTTCTCCCATATTTCCACCGCACGCTATTTTCTTAGCACCAACCATTGTATTATAATCAGGAGGCTCGCCAATTGTATCACTGCATTCTGGCAATTCATAATTAAAATAAAAAATCCATTGATCTAAGTCTTCAGGTGAAGCAATATGACCTGTACTAAATGATTTCTTACAATGATCAGCAGTTAACAAATATGGAATTCCATTTTGACGAACATTGTTAATTAATGAGCCAGAACACCAAAAACCCTCATTACCTATTCTTATAAAAATTCTTGCAACACCCCTTTTCTGATTTTGCCAATTATCACCCTCTGAACAATTTATATTTACCTCGCAAGGCCCTGATTGACCATAATAATTTTTACTTTTATCAAATAAAAACTCAACAGATCTGTATGCATAAGCAATTTCTGAAATACTAATATTAGCATTTTCTAATGATTTAGATGGTTCATAATATTCCAAAGTAACGGTTTCACCTTGAATTAATTCTGTTGCAAATAATCCGTTCTTTGTATTATTTAATTTGGTGAACGCTCCAATAACTTGTGTTTTATCTTCATTATATAAATAAAGTTCGCCTTCAGAAGGCAAATAAAATTTATCATAGTAAACACCTAAGGCTAAAGCGTCTTTTGACTTTAATTTAAGTCTCCATATTCTACCGCCATCAGGTAAATTTGTCCATGTTCCAGAATTATTTATGTTTAAATTTACAGAAATTAATACTGCAATCCTGTATGAATCACCTTTCAGGGAGCTTTTCTCATCTTCAAGATTTATCTTGTCTATATCAGGTTTAGGAAATTCTCTTAAATCATAATTGTTTGATATTGTTTTGTATTTAAAACTTGGGGGTATTCCTGGCTTGCTAATTTGTGCATTTGAATTTAATTTTAATGCAAACAAAAATATTATGATTAGAAATAATGAATTAATTTTCTTATTCAACTTAATATTACTATTTTATTCAGATTTTTCAACAAACAAAATTCATTATGAAATAAAAAATAAAACCCTGACAGAATTTTTAACAAAAATATCAATAAATAGTTAAAAGATAAAATACAAAATTCTGTCAGGATTAATAAATATTTATTTACATAGTTTTTAAAATGCTTCCCATCACATAGGCAACAAACCATAGAGCTAATCAATCATCCATTTAATCTTTTTATATTTTTGTATATAACTCATTATTAAGTATTTATCTTGGGAAAATATTAATAATGTTTGAAATTAGATATTAGATATTTGAAGTTATGCTTCTAATAGTAAGTT
>CAYNBX010000020.1:0-15384 GCA_964395505.1 uncultured Bacteroidales bacterium
TTGAAAGTGTATTTTTTAAAAATAAAAAATATTAGTGTATATTTGTAAAAAATATTAATGTATATTTGTTTAATATTTTTTATATCATTATAAAATAGAAAATTCAATGTAGTTTTTAATAAAATAGGAGAAAAAATGAAAAACAGTGAAATTTTTACTAAAAGAAAAATTGTTGTTAAAGTTTTAAAAGAATTTGCGAGGTATAAATTCTTAAGAAAACATTTATTAAGAAAAGCTGATAAAATATTGTATAATTTTATACTTAAAGATGATGATTATCTTAAGTCTGTTCAATTGAAGAAATATCAATTTATGTCTGCTATGATACATTCTGCAGGAAATAATATTGATAAAAAGTATATTTCAAGACATGTATTAAATAAACTTATAGAAGTTTTGGTAGAAAATTCATTTTTGAATAATACAGAAGAGCATAAAAGAAAGTTTGAAATGTTTACTGAAAAATATGGAAATAATCCACCTAACTTTATTGTTTTATCACCATCACAAAGATGTAATTTGCATTGTACTGGTTGTTATGCTTCCAGTGATAAGGAAACTTCGCCAACTTTACCCTATTCAATAGTTGACAGAATTGTAGGAGAAGTTCATGATTTGTTTGATAGTAGATTTATAACTATTAGTGGGGGAGAGCCATTTATGTATAAGAGTGAAGGAAAGACATTGTTGGATATTTTTGAAAAGTATAATGATATGTTTTTTCTTGTTTATACTAATGGAACTTTTATTACTACAGATGTTGCAAAAAAGCTCTCAAAATTAGGTAATGTTACACCTGCTATTTCTGTTGAAGGCTATGAAAAAGAAACTGATGAGAGAAGAGGGAAAGGTATATATAAAAAAGTCCTTGCTGCTTTTAAAAATTTGAGGGAAGTAGGAGTGCCCTTCGGAATATCTGTTACTGCTACCAGTAAAAATTATAAACTTTTATTAACTGATGAGTTTTATGATTTTTACTTTAAAAAATTGGGTGTTACTTATATGTGGCAATTTCAGCTAATGCCTATCGGAAGAGCTAAGGATACTTTTGATTTAATGGTTAGTCCTGAAAATAGAATTAAACTTTATGAAATTTGGAAGAGATTATTAATAGAAAAAAAATATTGTGTAGCTGATTTTTGGAACAGTGCAGTATTAACTAATGGCTGTATTGCTTATGGCCGTCATGGAGGATATTTTTATATAGACTGGAATGGAAATATTATGCCTTGCGTTTTTGTTCCTTATTATGTTGATAATATTTATGAACTTTATAAAAATGGAAAATCATTGGGAGATGCTGTTAACTCTGAATTTATGAAAAATGGAAGAAAATGGCAAGATAAATATGGTTTGAAAAATCTGAAATTTCCTGATAATTTGTTGATGCCTTGTTCTATTAGAGATCATTATGAAATATTTAGAAAATCTATTATGACTAAAGATACTAAAAGTGAAGATGTTCCTGCTGAAAAATCTTTAAAAGATAAGGAATATTATAATGAATTATTAAAATATGATAATGAATTGGAAAGTCTTTCCAGAAAAGTATGGGAAGAAGAATATCTTAATAAAGGATAATTCTACTTTTTTTAAAGAAAGAAAAGCGGATAAATATTTTTATCCGCTTTTCTTTTTATACTAAATTTAGTGCATCACTAAATTCTTCCTCAAAACGTTTATTGATATAATCACAGCCATAATCAAACATACGATTATAATTATCTTTATCAGTAAAAACAAATTGATATTCATTTTTTGATTCATTAATTGCCAGTAATGATGTAATTTCAAAAAATATATCATCAATATTAGAAGTTTCTTTAAATCCAAATTTGTTGAGAATATCAATAAGTTGTTCATAAGATAGTTTCTCAACCTTTGGTTTTAATTGCTGCTTAAAAGTTTGAATTATTTTTTGTGAATTAGTAAAGCTGCCGCCTGATTCAACTGGGAAAGAAGCTGGTAAAATAAGCTTTGCTCTTCTAACTGTTTCAGTCATAAAATTATCCTGAACCATCAAAAAATCCGTTTTTGACAGGATATTTGTAATATTATCTTTTTCAACTGCACAACCAATGGGATCTTCACCAAAAATAAATATGTTTTTCAGTTTTCCGTCCTTAAGTAAGCTAAACAGATTTTTATTTATTGTTTTAGGTAAAAAATCTGTTTTCCATATTTCTTTCATTTTGTTTTGAATGCATTCGTTTAAAATAGGTTTTGTGCCGACACTTAAATCCGGTAAGATTCCCATATCTAATAAACCCTGAGAATTATTCTTCTCTTTTAATGATACAAGACCACTAGATATCTTACCTAATTTCCCGGTAATCATTGCTAAATTGAATAATTCATAACTTGCATTTGAGGAAATTTCTTTTTCAGAAAATATGATAATTGCATTTATCTCATTATTATATTCTTTTGCAAATTGAATGATTTCATCTTTTGAAATACCTGAATTACTCACAAGGATATCAAAATCTTCAGATAATAATTTTCCTTTATATTCATCAAAACCTTCACAATTATCATTAATAAACATTTGATTTTCTAATTTATTAGTCAAAAGATAATGGTTTACAGCTTTGATGAAATTATAATATGATTTAACTATAAGTGTTTTATCTACTTTATGTTTCATACTGCTGTTCTGATGTACTGTAACCAATTCAACAGGAACTCTATTAATAACCCGGGTGTTATTAACCATAAAACCAACAACAGCATTGTCTTTATTGATTTCTGAACCAATTAAATAAATCTTGCTTGCATCTTTTATTTTTTCAAAAGGAACATTAGCACGGGAATTGTTTATATATCCATCACCTCTTGCAAGATAATGGAAACTTCCTATATTGTTTGTTTTAGCAGCTGCTCTTGCTAATTTTTGAATAAGATACATTTCTTCATTTGTAAGTCTTGCACCTGCAAAGAATATATTTTCATCAGGATTAACAGTTTTTATTCTATCTGTAATTATCTCGTAAGCTTTCTCAAAACTTATTTCTTCAAAATTATCATCAATTTTTAATAATGGTTTTGTAATTCTATGTGTATCGTTTAAATATTTATATCCGAATTTGGAAAATCTGCAAATATTAGTATCCTTATTTATCAGTCCTTCTCTGCCGGTAACTCTGACAGCAAAACCTGCTTTGTGGTATATTGAGATACTGCAACCAACAGAACAATAATTACAAATAGTGTCAATTTTATCTAATTTTATTGGTAAAGTTTTGAATGGAACATTTTCCGTAATTGCTCCAGTAGGACAAGCTGATATACATAAACCGCAGGATTCACAATTAGTGTCTTGCAATTTATTTCCCATACTTGGTGCGACATAAGTATCAAAGCCTCTGTTTACCAAGCCTAAGGCATTTGCGCCTACCACCTCATTACAAATACGAATACATCTTGCACATAAAATACATTTATTATTATCTATTTCTATGAAGGGATGTCTGAAATCTACCTGAAATTCATTAAAATCGCCTTTATATTTTGTTTGGTCAGCGTTATACTCAGTTGCATACTTACGTAAATCACAGGTATGATATTCTGAACAGCCGCATTCCAGGCAACGTTGAGTTTCATGCCTTGCTTTTTTTTCATCATAACCCAGTTCTACTTCTTTAAAATTATACCTGTCATTTACATCAATAGTAGGCATTTCTTCGCGTAATTGATGTTTATATTTACCAATATAATCCTCAGGTTTTTGTTCTTTAAAATTTTCTTTTCTGCTTATGAATTCTTTTTTCGGAGCTTTTATTGGCAATCCCATTAAATACTGATTGCAGCTTCTTGCGGCAATTTTAGCTTGTGCAATAGCTTCAATAATAGTAGCTGCACCTGTCACACCGTCACCAGCAGCAAATACTGATTTTATACCTGTTTGTAAACTTAAAGGATCAGCCTCAATATTACCCCATTTGTTTATATTCAATTTCCCATTATCAGCAAATTTGTTAATATCATTAATAAAGTCAACTTGTGTTTTTTGTCCTATACATGCTAATAAATAATCTAATTCCAGATCAAATTCTGAACCTTCAATAGGGATAGGCCTTCTTCTTCCAGAAGCATCGGGATTACCTAAACTCATTTTCAAACAAGTGATGGATTTTAACTTAGCATTTTCATCTTTATTAATTTTTTTAGGATTTGTCAATAATAAATATTCAACACCCTCAGCTTTAGACTCTTGAATTTCAATAGGATTTGCAGGCATTTCTTTTTCTGTTCTACGATAAATAATATAAACTTTTTTTGCATTACAGCGAACAGAAGTCCTGCAGCAATCCATTGCTACATTACCTCCTCCGATGACTGCTATTTTTTTGCCAGTAAAATCATATTTTTGTCCTGTAATTTCCATATTTCTTAAGAAATCTATACCTGAAAATACATTTTCTACATCATCACCTTCACAACCACCAATAAGAGCCCCTTTCTGCGAACCTATTGTTAATATCACAGAATCATATTTATCTTTTAAATCTTTATAACTTAAGTTATCTCCTAATTTTTTATTATAAAAAATGTTTACACCTAAATCTGTAATATTATCAACTTCTTTTTGTAAGATATCATTGGGCAATCGATATTCAGGGATACCATATCTCAGCCATCCGCCAGCTTTGGAATTAGCTTCGTAAATATCAACCTGATGTCCTAGTATTTGTAAAAAATAACTTACAGATAAGCCTCCTGGACCAGCTCCAATTACAGCAATTTTTTTCCCAGTAGATTCTTTTATTTTGGGTACAAATTTATTTTCAGACATTAAATCATAATCAGCTGCAAAACGCTTTAAGTAATCAATACCTACTCCATGTCCTTCTCCCAATAAATTTCTTCTGCATGCTATTTCACAAGGGCGTACACATACTCTTCCACAGATAGCTGGTAATGGATTTACTTGCTTTATCAATGCAACAGCTTCATTATACTTCCCTTTTTCAATTAATGAAATATATCCTTGAACATCAACACCAGCAGGGCAAGTTTGTTTACATGGACCAACACAGTCTGCATAATGATTACTTAAAAGTAATTCAAAAGCAGTTTTTCTCGCTTTATGAACTTTTTCATTATCAGTCTCTATTTTCATTCCCTCTTTTATTTTTGTAGAACAAGAAGGTTGTAAGCCTTTCATTCCTTCAACTTGCACAACACAGCAGAAACAAGAGGTATAAGGTTTAAGCCTTGGGTCATGACAAAGAGTTGGTATTTTTATATTATGTCTTCTCGCTAATTTTAATATTGTCTCCCCTTTTTTGCCAATTACTTTTTTACCGTTTAAGATTATATTTAGATTGTCGTTCATTTTATTTAATACTAATTTATTTTAATATATTTCTAATTATGATATTTTTATTGCATTGAATTTGCATATTGAATAGCACATGCCACACTTTATGCATATATCTTGATGTATAAAATGAGGTTTTTTCCTTTCCCCTTCAATTGCACCAACAGGGCAATTTTTTGCACAAAGAGTGCAGCCAATACATTTTTCAGGTATAATTTCATAAGTTAATAAAGCTTTACAAACTTTTGCGGGACATTTTTTTTCTTTTATATGAGCTTCATATTCAGCTCTAAAGTATTTAATTGTAGTTAACACAGGGTTTGGAGCTGTTTGCCCTAAGCCACAAAGTGAGCTATCTTTAATCTGGTAAGATAAATCTTCCAATTTCTCTATGTCTCCTTCTTCGCCTTTCCCTTCGGTGATTCTTGTTAAAATCTCAAGCATTCTCTTTGTTCCTATACGACAGAAAGTACATTTGCCGCAAGATTCTTTACAAATAAAATTAAGGAAGAATTTTGCAACATCTACCATACATGTAGTTTCATCCATAACAACCATACCACCGGAACCCATAATAGCACCTGTTGCGTTTACTGAATCATAATCAATAACAGTATCGAGCAAACGTTCAGGGATACAACCACCTGAAGGTCCACCTAATTGAACTGCTTTAAATTTTTTATCATTTTTTATGCCCCCGCCAAGTTTAAATATAATATCGCGAATGGTAATGCCCATAGGAACTTCAACAAGTCCTGTGTGTTTAACTTTACCTGTAAGAGCAAATACTTTTGTGCCCTTACTTTTTTCCGTGCCATACTTAGCAAATTCTTTAGAACCGTGTAAAATTATCCAGGGAATATTAGCGAGAGTTTCAACATTGTTAATATTGGTTGGTTTTCCCCACAAGCCAGCTTCAGCAGGGAAAGGAGGGCGTTTTCTTGGCATACCTCTTTTACCTTCAATAGAAGCGATTAAGGCTGTTTCTTCCCCACATACAAAAGCACCAGCTCCTTGTCTTATATAAATATTGAAGTTAAAACCTTTTATGCCAAATATGTCTTTGCCTAAGTACCCCTTAGCTCTGGCTTGTTCTAAAGCAATGTTTAAACGTTTGATAGCCAAAGGATATTCAGCACGGCAATAAATTATTCCTTCAGTAGCTTCAATAGCATAAGCTCCAATTATCATTCCTTCAATAACTGAATGTGGATCACCCTCCATTACTGACCTATCCATAAAAGCTCCGGGATCCCCTTCATCTGCATTGCAAATAAAATATTTCACATCTGATTTGTTCTGAAATGCAAATTTCCATTTTAATCCTGTTGGAAACCCGCCGCCTCCTCTTCCTCTTAATCCGGAATCAAGAATGATTTTTATAACTTCTTCAGAGGAAATCTTCTCACGTGCAATCTTTTTTATTGATTCATATCCATCTCTTGCTTCATACTCTTTAATTGATTCAGGATTTATGTAACCACAATTTCTTAAAACTATCTTAACTTGACCTTGTACAAAAATTTTATCTTCTTCTCTTCTAAAATATGGCTGATTTTCTTTATTTAATAAATCTGTTTTGATAAGATAGTCATTAATTGGTTTGCTGTTTTTTATATGCTTATCAATAATTTCAACTGCTTTATTTTCGTCAATATTACCATATAAATAATAACCTGTCTCGTCAATAACTTCTACTAAAGGTTCATTATAGCACATACCAACACAACCGGTTTTTTTCAGTTCAATATCTAAGTTGTCCGTATCTTTCAGGTCATTAATTTTATTATATACTTTTTTGGCACCAGCTGCAATACCGCAAGTGCCAAGACCAACTATGATTTTTGTTTTAATCATTTTTTCTATTTATTTTACATATAATTTTTCTCTATACTTTTAAATTCAAATAACTAATTGTTTTCACGGATTTTAATATTTTTTATGATTTTTACTGCTTTATCTTTTGTAAGTTTTCCGTAAGTTTCGTTATTTACCATCATAACAGGAGCCAGGGAACAACAGCCGAGACAAGCAACTGACTCGAGTGTAAATAAGCCGTCCTCACTGGTCTCTCCATCTTTAATTTTTAGCTCATTTTGTAAAGCTTCAGTAATTGCATCAGAGTTTTGAACATGACAGGCTGTGCCGTGGCAAACCCTTATTATGTTTTTCCCAACAGGTTTTAATCTGAATTGTGCATAAAAAGTAGCTACTCCATACATATCACTTATTTCCAGGCCTGCTTCTTTTGAAAGCTTCTCAAATGCCTGTTGTGGAATATATCCGTAAATGCTTTGTGTTTCTTGTAAAAGTGGAATTAGCCTGCCTTTTTTATTATTATATTTTTCTATTATTGGATTTAATAAACTTAAATCTACTGGAGTTTTTTGCTTTGAATGCTGCTTTGTATTTATTCTTTCTATTCGCATTTTTTTAAATATTTTTTGGTAAAAGATGTAAAATATTCTTAAAAATATTACAGCTCAAAATTATATAAAATGTTTTTAATTGGTGAGCTTAGTCTTCAAAAAAAAATAACTATTTTTTTATAAGTTCAAGGCTAAAGTCAAAAAGAGAAGAGAGTAAAAATGACTTTCTCTAATAATTTTTTTATTTAAAACCTTATAATCTGCGATTTACTTCGCAGCGAAAAGTTGAAATGTGTGTCAGTGTCTGCGCAGCACAGCGAAGCGCATCGCAGGCGTCCCTTGTTACTGTGAGAAGGTTTGAGCGAGCGTTCCCAACAATGAAGTGTAGTTCGCTTTGCATAAGATTTAGTTTGCGGATATAAGTAATAATAACATCCAAAATATAGTTTTCTTAAAAAAAACCAATTATCATAAAATTCCAGAATTTTATTTTATTTCAAATATTTTTTTATATTTGACTTTTTTTTGAATAGAAATTCCTTCCTTTATTGCAATAAATTTATAATATCAAATAAATAATGGAAAACATTTTAAGTTTAATTGATAGTGGGATTTCAAAATATAATGAATATGTAGGTGGATATTTACTTTTATTATTATTAATCCCTACTGGAGTTTATTTTGCATTCAAATTTAGATTCATTGCCATAACCAAACTTGGCCATTCATTTAATATAATAAAGGGAAAATATGATAAAAAGGAAGATGCAGGAGACATAAATCATTTTAAAGCATTGACAACAGCATTGTCAGCAACAATAGGTACAGGTAATATAGTAGGTGTAGCTTTGGCAATATATTTTGGTGGACCAGGCTCCTTATTTTGGATGTGGGTTACAGGACTTTTCGGGATGATGCTCAAATTCGTAGAATGCACACTATCATTAAAATACAGAAAATTTAATAAAGATGGTTCAGTATCTGGCGGTCCAATGTATTATATGGAATATGGATTAAAAGACAAATTGGGATACTTTGCAAAAGTTCTTGCAGTAATTTTTGCATCATCTACTATTTTATGTTCAATGGGAACAGGCAATATGGCACAGTCTAACTCTATAACAGATGTTTTATTTACAAACTATAATATTCCAACATGGATTTCGGGAATGATAATTACTTCTCTTGTATTATTGGTAATTATTGGTGGTATAAAGAGAATAGCAGAAGTTACTTCAAAACTTGTTCCTTTTATGGCTGTGCTTTATATTGTAAGTGCATTAATAGTAATCATAAGTCTTTACAATAAAATTCCACATAGCTTTTATTTAATTTTCCATGATGCATTTACTGGTACTGCTGCCACTGGAGGATTTATTGGTTCTATCTTTTTAATTACAATGAGATTTGGTGTTGCACGTGGTTTGTTTTCAAATGAAGCAGGACAAGGTTCAGCTGCTATTGCTCATGCTGCTGCTAAAACAGAATATCCTGTAAGAGAAGGCTTGGTTGCATCTGTTGGTCCCTTAATAGATACTCTAATTATTTGTACCTTGACTGCCCTTGTTATAATTCTCACCGGTGCATGGAAAAGCGGAGTTAAAGGCGTTGGAATGACAGTTGTGGGTTTTACCAGGGGACTTTCTACTGTCAATCTTGGGTATATGGGACCGCACATCGTTGCTATAGGTTTAATACTATTCGCATTCTCTACAATCATTAGCTGGTCATATTATGGAACCAGAGCTGCTGGTTATCTTTTTGGCGAAAAATCTATTAAACCCTATCGTTATGTTTATGGTATTTTCGTATTCCTTGGCTCTATATGGGGAATAGACTTAGTATGGCATTTTGTTGATATGGTTATTACTTTTATGACAATACCTAATCTAATAGCTCTGCTTTTATTATCTCCTGTTGTTCAGAAAGAAATAAAAAAATATTTTTCAGAAATGAGACAACTCGGCTTAATGGACAAAAAGTAGGCTAAAAAGCTCTATGTTCTTTGTTTTTATTGGAATGATGGAGTAATGGATTGATTGGGTGATTGGATGATTGATTGATTAATTGGATGGATGATTGGAAGAATTTTAAAAACCTGTGTAAATAAATATTAAGTCGGTATAAAAAGTAAGTATGACCTCTACCTAAGCCTCTCCTTTAGGAGAGGCTTAGGTAGAGGTGAAAATAAGTTTTGTCCTACATTAATTCTAATTTTTTACTTTAAATCCGTGTAAGTATAAAAAACCTAAAAAATGTATAAATTTTCTCTACGTTTTTTTATTTTTCTTTGATTGTGAACTCAAAACTTTGTAAAAGAAATAAAAAGCCAAGGAAGTAACTGTTATCTGTACAGTTAACATCAAAATTAAAGCTGTTGTATTCATTATAAATATCTCCTTTTAATTTTATTTTTTTTATATGCAATGTAAATCATATAAATAACCCCTATAAAAACTATTAATAATAACAATCGAGACATATCAATATAAAAAATATTATTCACAACCTTACCAGTATAAAGGACATCGCCAACATTAACATTATCTCCTATTTTCACATTTAAGATATTGTTATTTTTATATTTATATAAAGAACTTTCCTTTTTATTATTATCTGTTAAATAAGAAATTCTGATATACTTTTGTTTATGATAAGTATAAATAGAATCAACAACTCCATTATGTTCAGCATAAAATTTATTGTTAAAATAAGAATTATTAGGTCCAATGCCTTTATGGGTTAATTGTCCAATAATACTTTGATTGTTAAACACCCAACCATTCTTAAAATTAGTCCAGTCATCATTAGCAGGTCTTATTAAAGCGCCAACAAAAACAATTATCAAAATAACAGGGGTTATATATTTAATAATAAATTTATATATATTTGGTATTTTTATATCAGCAGCATAATTAATTTCATGCCAGCCTCTTTTCATTCCAAAAAACCACGAGAATAATATTGTTTCGAATAAAGCAAAGACGACTAGAGAAACTGTTCCTGCCCAGTAATCATATTCATCAAAAACACCTTGTTCAAAGAAAAATATTGTAGGTAAAGCTAAAATCAGGACAATAACACCAAAAATAGCAGCAGATTTTTTTCTGTTCCAATCAAACTCATCCTGAAAGAAGCCCATAACAGGAGTTCCCATTGACAATGAAGAGGTGATACCTGCAATAAAAAGCAAGCCAAAAAAAGAAAAGCCAGCAATTGATGACATTACAGGTCCCCACTGTTGAAACAAATATGGCATTGTGCGGAAACCTAACCCAAAACCACCTGTTTTACTTAATTCAATTACCTTATCTACACCTAGAAAACCTATTGAAATAGGAATAATTAAAGAACCACCAATTACAATTTCTACAAATTCGTTAAGCCATCCGGCAGCCATAGAATTTAATGCAATATCATCATTTCTCTTAATATAAGATGCATAACATTGAACACAACCCATTCCAACAGATAATGTAAAAAATATCTGTCCTGCAGCAGCAAGCCATACCTTTGGATTTTTTAAAGAATTAAATTGCGGAGTCCACAAAAAATTCAAACCTGCAATCCCATCACTCACAGCCCCATTATGTCCCTGCTTGATCATAATACCTTTTATCGCAAGGAAAATTCCAAATAAAATCAATAAAGGAACTCCAAGTTTAGCAACTTTTTCGATACCCCCTTTTAAGCCTTTACTCAAAATCCATATATTAAGGACTAAACATATAAAGAAAAAGAAAACTGATTCAAAAGGAATTCCTGTTGTTGAGAAATTTAGATTGAGGTAATCACTAAAAAATTCAGCAACTTGTGATTGGTCCATACCTCTGAAAGTGCCTCCAATAGAAAAATAAATATAAGAAAGCGTCCAACTTTCTATATAACAATAATATGCTTCAATAACCAGATTTGAAAATATGCCAAAAACTCCTGCATATTTCCACATCTTACCTTTTTGCATACTATCAAGGATAAAAGGTGTGGAATGAACCATGAAGTTTCCTCCAAATCTACCTGTTGACCATTCAATCAACAATAGAGGTATTCCAAGTAATAAAAAACTTACAATATATGGGATAATAAAGGCTCCTCCACCATTTTGTATTGCCTGAACAGGAAAACGTAAAAAATTACCAAAACCAACTGCACTACCTGCCATTGCTAATATTAATCCAATTCGCGAACCCCATGCCTCTTTATTTGCTCCCATAATACTGAATATTAAATATTATTTGATTCCTTATTATTTTACCTTTTTTATTTCTCTTAAATAAGGGTCTAAGTATTTTTAATTCTGCAGCTGTGACAAAAAGCCCTAATATATTTACATAATGATTTACGATTTTACACCCGAATTGAGCGATTCTTAAAAAGAATCCCTCAATTTGCTTTACTTTTATTGACTTAAATAATTACTAAAAAAATCAAGATAGGCAAAAATTTTACTGACGATTATTCTATATCAACAAATTTGGATATTGGCACATCTGAGTTTCTCGCTTTTCAACCTTTATCCTTATATACATTATATAAATACAATTTCATTTTTTTACAAATGAAACCAATTAAAATTCAGCAAATATTATAAAATTCTTGCTCAATCACAAAAAAATATGATATATAAGATTTTAATTTTGTATTTTTACTAGATTATTAATAAGGCTTACACCACAAGCTTTTGTATTAACTGATTTTAAATATAATGGACTTTAACTTATGCTCTTTATTGAATATTTCTTTTAACATTGATTATTTACCGTTGTTAATTGTAGTAGCAACAGCATGGTTAGTCCCAATGTTGATGTCATTATTTCGTATTGAAAAGGTGCCTTCAATAATCATTGAAATTGTAGGAGGTTATTTTATTGGAAGATATTTTTTTGGTTCGTTCAGTGCTGAAAGTATTTCAATTTTAGATTTTTTAGCTTTGTCCGGATTTATGTTTTTAATGTTCCAGAGCGGCCTTGAAATTAATACTGATCAAATCATCTCTTCATTTCCCAGAAAAAAAATTACTTATCCTCTTTTTCTTAAAAACCCTTTGTTAGTTGGACTGGCAATATTCATTATCACTATTTTGCTATCATATTTAGGGGCAAATTTTCTTTCATTGTTTGTAAATTTAGGAAACAAATGGTATTTTAGTTTAATTATGATTACATCTTCTGTAGGCATAATAGTTCCAATACTTAAAAATCATGGAGATATAAATACTCGTTTTGGTCAAATGATAATAGTAGCTGCTGCTTTAGCAGATATTTTAAGTATAATTTTATTTTCATTTACTGCTTTTATTATTAAAAAAGGTTTTAAAATAGAAATTTTATTAATTTTTGTTTTGTTTATTGCATTTTATATTTCTTATCATATTGGTACTCATCTTAAAAAAAATACTACATTTAAAAGGATTACTTATCAATTAGATCATGCTGCCTCACAAATCAATGTAAGAGGAACTATATTACTTTTATTAATTTTTGTTGTTTTAGCACAATTTATTGGTGAAGAACTAATGCTGCTTGGGGCTTTCCTCAGTGGATTGCTACTTTCAATTTTCCTTCATAAAGAACGTTCTTCATTAATACTCAAACTTGAGGGTATGGGATACGGTTTTTTTATACCTATATTTTTTATTATGATAGGTATGAGATTTGATTTTTCCGACTTTAAAGATATAGATACTTCCTTATATACTTTCCTTAGCGGACTATTAATAATTTTATATGTAGTAAAAGTTGTACCATCATTACTTTGGGCCAGATTATTTGGTTTTAGAAAAGCAATATCAGGAGGTTTCCTTTTATCTTCCAGATTAAGCCTTGTAATAGCTGCTTCGAAAATAGGACTTGATTTAGGAATTATTTCCCCGGGTATTAATGCCTGTTTTATAATTATGGCAGTTGTCACTTGCTTATTTTCACCTATAATTTATAACCTTATAAATCCTAAAACAGCCTTCATAAGAGATAAAACTATTATTATTGGTGGCAGCAGCACAAGCGTAATATTAGCAAAGAGATTAAAAATGCACGGCAAATCTTCAATCATTGTTGAAAGCGACACAAAAAGACTTAATGAATTACAATCAAAAGGATTAAATACTTTAATTGGCAGCGGCACTGATACTAAGATTTATGAAAAATTAAAACTCTATCCTTCAAATTATGTCGTTTTATTAACAGGTTCAGATGAAAAAAATATTAAAATTGCTAAAATATTAAGAAATGAATTTGGTCATGAACATATCATCACAAAATCAGACGATTCTATAATGGAAAAAAAACTTAAACTTTTAGATGTTGAAATACTTGATGTTCGCGGTGTTATCGCTACAGCTATTGAAAATCTTATATTAAGACCTATAACATACCATACCCTGGTTGAGACTTTTGAGAACTTTAGTGTAGAAGAAATAAAAATTACTAATCGTAAAATAGATGGTTTACAATTAAAGGAAATGCCCTGTCATAAAGATGGTACGTTTATATTAATAAAAAGAGATAATAAAATTAAAGTTCCACATGGTAACACCCATTTAAAAATAAATGATATTGTTTTTGTTCTGGGTACTATATCAGTTCTTAATGATATCAAAACAAAATTAAGAATTTAGAATATTTTTCATGCTTTTTATTTGTTCAGGTGTACCCAAAACAAAGAGTTTAGAATCAGGCATTATTATTGTTTCTGGTGATGGATTCAATATAAATTCTTCTTTAGGAGTTTTAAAACCTACAATATTTGCACCTGACTTAGCTCTTATACCTATTTCTGAAATTGAATGATTTATCAAATTTCTCGGTAAATTACTGCAAACAATTTCTTCAAGATTAGTAGGAGCGTCACTATGAACAGATAAATGTTCTAAAAACTCAACTATATCAGGTCTTGCAACCAGCTTAGCCATATGAGCGCCTCCAATTTTTTCAGGCATAACAATATTATCTGCACCTGCAATTCTAAGCTTTTTATCAGAGCTGTCATTTTTTGCTCTGCTAATAATTGTTAAATCCTTATTTAATGAATGGGCTGTAAGAACGACAAAAAGATTATCAGCATCATCAGGCAAAGTTGAAATTAATGCCTTGGCATTTTTTATACCTGCTTTTTTTAAAACCTCATCATCTGTTGCATCCCCTTCAATAAAATTTAAATTCTTATCTGAATTATTAATAATTAATTCATGATCTTTTTCAATAATAAGAAAATGAAGTTTAAGTGCAATCAGTTCTTTAACGGTCTGTTTGCCATTACGCCCATAACCACAAATTATAACATGATTTTTCATATTTTTTATTGCTGATTTATTAATATATCCTTTTATATAAAAACTAAATTGCCCTTCAACAAATTTAGTTGTAATTATTGACACTGCATAAGCAAATGTACCCAAACTTGATATTATAAGAAAAATAGTGAATATTTTTCCTGGTCCAGACAAATCATGAACTTCTTTAAACCCAACAGTAGAAACAGTTATTACAGTCATATATAATGCGTCTATAAAAGAACAATTTTCTATGCTCATATAACCTATAATTCCTACAATGACAATTATAATTATAATAATTATTGCATACTTTATTTTGTGTATTTCTGAATATCTTCTCAAAATATTTAATATTTTAATAATCTATAATTCATTTGTTTATATTTTTTTGGTTCATTTACCCTGTTAAATAATTTTGC
>CAYNBX010000021.1:0-15367 GCA_964395505.1 uncultured Bacteroidales bacterium
ATTATCAACTAATCATTAAATTGAATTAATAAAAAAAGGGGTCATTTATGACCCCTTTTTTTATGCTTAGAAATTATAAATTTGCTGAATTAAAATATGTTTATTACCAAAAATATATTTAATGATATCTGTTAATAATCTGTCAATACAATTTGGAGGGAATTATTTATTTGAGCATATATCTTTTATTATTAATGATAAGGATCGTATTGGCCTGGTTGGCAAGAATGGTGCTGGAAAAACAACATTATTGAGGTTAATTGCAGGAGAAGTTGAACCGGAGAAAGGCAATATTATTATACCTTCAAATTTAACAGTTGGGTATTTACCTCAGGAGATGCAGATTAAGAGTGATAAATCTGTTTTTGATGAAGCTATTTCTGCTTTTTCTGAAGCAATAAAGATAAAAGATAGAATTGATAGTTATATTTCGCAAATAGCCGGGATATCAGATTTTGAAACTGAAGATTATTACAAAATTATTGATAATCTTAATGAGGCAAATTATCGTTTTAAATTGATTGAAGGACAGACAATACAAGCTAAAACAGAGAAGGTTTTATTTGGTTTGGGTTTTGTGAAGTCCGATTTTAATCGTTTTGTCAATGAGTTTAGCGAGGGATGGCAAATGAGACTGGAACTGGCTAAGATATTATTAAAAAAACCTGAGCTTATTTTACTTGATGAGCCTTGTAATAACCTTGATATTGAATCTATTCAATGGTTAGAAAATTTATTAATAAATTATAACGGCGCTGTTGTGATTGTTTCTCATGACAGAGCTTTTTTAGATAATATCACTAAACGTACTATTGAAATTTCTTCAGGTAAAATATATGATTATAAAGTTTGTTATTCCGATTATGCAGTATTGAGGTCTCAGCAGATAAAGAAACAATTTGCTGTTTTTACAAATCAACAAAAACAAATTAATGAAATTGAAAAGTTTATAAATAAGTTTAGATATAAAGCTGCAAAAGCAAGACAGGTTCAATCCCGAATAAAGGCTCTTAAAAAAATGAACATTACTAAAGTTGATGATACTGATGATTCATCCATTTATTTCAGATTTCCTCCTGCTCCTCATTCAGGGAAAGTTGTTGTTGAAGCAAATGGCTTAACCAAGAACTTTGGCAGTGAAATGGTTTTTAATAATTTGAATTTTGTAATTAAAAGAAATGATTTTGTTGCATTTGTTGGGAAAAATGGAGAAGGTAAAACAACATTAACAAGAATTATTGCCGGAGACTTAGATTATAAAGGAGAACTTAAAATAGGGCATAATGTTGTAATAGCCTATTATGCCCAAAATTCAGCAAAATTATTAAATCAAAATAAAACAGTATTTGAAACTATTGACGAAATTGCAGTAGGTGATATACGTTCAAGGATAAGGAATATTTTAGGAAGATTTTTGTTTGGAGGAGAAACTATTGATAAGAAAGTAAAAGTTCTTTCAGGAGGGGAAAAGTCAAGATTAGCTCTTGTTAAACTGCTTTTATCTCCAGCAAATTTATTAGTTCTTGATGAGCCTACAAATAACCTTGATATGAAATCAAAAGATGTATTGAAAAATGCTTTGCTGCATTATGATGGAACTTTAATTGTTGTTTCTCACGATAGAGATTTTTTGCAGGGTCTTACAAATAAAGTCTTTGAATTTAAGAATCATAAAATTAAAGAATATTTTGGTGATATTTATGATTTTTTGGAATCACGTAAGATTGAATCTTTAAAAGATTTAGAAGAAAATAATAATGTAAATAAAAAATTAAAAGATGATGAGCCTTCAAAAAATAAATTAATCTGGGAGAAGAAAAGGCTATTGGATAAGCAAATAAGAAAAATAAATAATCAAATCATTAAGAGTGAAAAGCAAATTGAATGTATTGAGGGGGAAATTAATAAAATTGATAAAGTTCTTACTAATCCCCAAAAACATAAAGATGAGATAAGGGGAAATGATATTTTTAAGAAATATGAAAATTTAAGAATAAAATTGAAAGACGAGATGAGCAGATGGGAAGATTTAAACCACAAACTTGAAGAGTTAAAATCATAGTTTGTATGATTGAGATATTTTGTGACCCTTAGGGTTCTATGAACTCGGAAAGCCTGGCAATATTGATAACTAAAATAAAATATAGGTTCATGATTTATTATTAGAGGTCGTATTTCACCCTAATAAAGTATAAATTGATTTTATAGGGTAACAGTGCAGGTAATTTCCAATAACCAATTACGAATAAAAAAACTATCAACATTCTCAATTCACCTAATATTCTCTAAACATTAAATTTTTAGAAATGGATTTTAAATTTTCTTTTCTTTTATCGCTAAGTCTAATATCATCAAGAAATTTAATTGCTTTTTGATAGTATTTTATTATTTCGTTTTCTGTAAATTCTTTAAGTTTTAGTTTTTCATAAATGTCCTTTATTGATTTTATTTTTATATTATCATCAATAGAATTATTTTCAAAATTATATTTTAAAGAGTTTAAAGTTGTACCTTTTGCAAGTTCCAAAGCTTTTAAATAAAGAAAAGTCTTTTTATTTGTGATAATATCGTTTCCAATTTTTTTACCGAATTTTTGTTTATCACCAAAAACATCTAATAAATCATCTTTTAATTGAAAAGCTAAACCTATATTTTCACCAAAAGCATAAATATTATCAATATCCCTTGAATTAGCTCCTCCAATGATAGCACCAATTTTGAGACTTGCAGCAATTAACACAGCAGTTTTAAGACGTATCATTTTCATATAATCTTTTATAGAAACATTATCATCTTTTTCGAAATTCATATCATATTGCTGGCCTTCACAAACTTGTTTGGCAGTTTTATTGAAAACTTTTAGTATATCCGGGAGTAAAGTTTTATCTATTTTAGAGATATAGTCATAAGCCATAGCGAACATAGTATCGCCTGAGAGTATAGCCACATTTGAATTCCATTTTTTGTAAACACTTGGCTTGCCTCTTCTTATTGATGCAGTGTCCATAATGTCATCGTGTAGTAAAGTGAAATTGTGAAAGATTTCAATTCCAAGAGCAGGGTATAAGGCTTTTTCAATATCACCTCCAAAAACATCGCAGGCCATTAACATCAAAACAGGCCGTAAACGTTTTCCACCTGAAGAAAGAGTATATCTTATCGGTTCATATAATTCTTTTGGCTCTGAAATAAATTGCTCTGCTCTTATAGCTTGAGTGACTTTATCCTTAAGGGATTCATAAGAATACATAATTTATTTTTTAAGTAAAAATATATAAATTTAAAAATATAGTCTAATCTTAAATATTTGTTCATTTTCTGATTAAAATTATTGTGTAAGGAAATAAAATCATTTAATTATATTGAGTAAATAATCACCATAGCCGCTTTTTAATAAAGGCTGAGCAATTTTTTTCAATTGATTTTTATTAATGAAATTCATTTTGTAAGCAACTTCTTCTATACAACCTATTTTTAAACCTTGTCTTTCTTCAATGATTTCAACGTATTGAGATGCTTTCATTAAAGACAGGAAAGTTCCAGTATCAAGCCAGGCAGTACCTCTACTTAAAATAGCAACTTTTAATTTTTTATGTTCCAGATAATATTTGTTAATGTCAGTGATTTCATACTCTCCACGAGCACTGGGTTTAATATTTTTAGCAACTTCAATAACAGAATTATCATAAAAGTATAAACCGGGTACAGCATAATTTGATTTTGGGTGTTTAGGTTTTTCTTCTATAGATAAAACATTTTGATGTTCATCAAATTCAACTACTCCATATCTATGGGGGTCAGATACGTGATAAGCAAAGACAATACCTCCATCAGGGTCATTATTTTCTTGTAAAAGATTTTGTAAGCCAGTACTATAAAAAATGTTATCACCGAGAATAAGAGCTACTTTGTCTTTACCAATAAATTTTTCTCCAATAACAAAAGCTTGAGCAAGACCATTAGGCACTTGTTGAACAGCATAGCTAAATGAACAACCTATTTGTTTTCCATCACCTAAGAGTTTCTTGAAATTTGGTAAGTCGTGGGGTGTTGAAATGATAAGTATTTCTTTTATCCCTGTCATCATTAAAATTGATAAAGGATAATAAATCATTGGTTTATCATAAACAGGCATTAACTGCTTACTTGCTGCAATGGTTATAGGATATAATCTTGTTCCTGAACCACCTGCTAAAATTATTCCTTTCATATTTTTGATTGTATTTTAGTTATATTGATAATTTTTAAGATAGAGAATTTCCTTAAGGGCTAATCATATATTTGAAAATCAAAATTTTATTTGTCTATATCATTATTATTTTCATTTTTTTCTATTTCAAGTTTTTCCAGTTCAATATCTTCTTCTTCATCAAAAATTTCAAGCAAAGGTTCTTTAAATGCTTTTGTAGTAATTATTTTATCTAATGATAATAATAGAGAGGGGAGTAAAAAGAGGTTAGAAATAAGAGCAGTAAGAAGAGTAAAAGAAATTAAAAATCCCATTGCCCTGGTGCCTTCAAAGCTTGAAAGCATAAACATTGCAAAGCCAAAAAATAGAACTATGGACGAGTACATCATGCTAAAGCCAGTTTTACGTAAGGATAAAATTACTGATTGTTTAATGTTCCAGTTAGAATATTTAAGTTCAATACGATATCTTGACAGATAATGAATGGCATTATCAACAGATATTCCGAGTGCAACGCTAAAGATAAGAATTGTAGATGGTTTTATTGATATTCCTATGTACCCCATCAAGGCTGCTGTTAGTAATTGAGGGAATATATTTGGTATTAATGAAATAATTATCATTTTAAAAGATGTGAAAAGTAATGCCATCAAAATTGAAATAACAAGGATAGCCAATAATAAACTTTGAAATAGGTTTTTAACCATATAAGCAGTACCTTTAAGGAAAACTACGCTGGTGCCTGTCATAGTTACATCATATTTTGATGGGTTGAAAATAGAATCGATTTTCGGTCGTAATTCATCTTTAATACGTTGAATATCTTTTGTGCCTATATTTGCCATTTGTACACTTATCCTTGTTGTTCGAAAGTTTGTATCTATAAATGGCCTTAATATATTTTTTTTATTTTTCTTGAATTTAGGGATATAAGAGAGTATAAAGTTTTTCTCCTGATTGTTTGGTAAAGAATACATAGATTCATCACCATTGTAAAAAGCTTGTTTTGCAGATTTTGCATATTCAACAATGGATAATGGCTTTGAAAATTCCGGATAAGTTTCTAATATTTTTTGTAATTTATTAATTTTTCTTAAAGTTGAAAGCTGTAAAACACCTTTGTTTTTTTTCGTATCAATAGATATTTCAAAAGGCAGAACACCATTAACTTGTTTTTGGAAAAACACCAAATCAGTATATAGTTTATTTTTACTGGAAATATCTTCAATCATTCTTCCTGTTGTTTTAAGTTTTGTGATACCAAAAACTCCCAGAACCGCTAATGAAATTACAACAATATAGATAATTTTTCTACGATTAAGCACAGCAAATTCAATTTTATCAATAATTTTTGCAGTTGTTTTATTATCAAGATATTTTATTTGCTTTCTTTTAGGTGGTTTAAGATAACTGAATAAAATAGGTATTAAAAGCATAGAAAGAGCAAACATGATCATAATATTGATTGAAGCTGTGATGCCAAATTCTACTAATGCTTTATTGCCGGTAATAATAAAAGTAGCAAAACCAGCAGCAGTAGTTAAATTTGTAAGAAATATAGCATTACCTATTCTTTGAATAATTCTTGAAAGTGCTTTTACTTTATTCCCGTGTGCTTTATATTCCTGGTGGTATTTGTTTTGAAGAAAAATAAAATTTTCTACTCCAATAATAATTAATAGTGGTGGTATGATACCTGTTAAAATAGTGATTTTGTAATCAAATAAGACTAATGTGCCTAAAGCCCAAATTACACTTAGTGTAACAATTATGATAGGTAGTAATACTGACTCGAATGACCTAAAAAAAATAAACAGAACAATGGATGATACTATTATTGCTAATAAAACAAAAAATACTAATTCGTTTTTAACTTTATTGGAAATAACAGTTCTAATGTAAGGTAAACCTGAATAATGGATTTTAATATTATACTTTTTGCCAAATTTATTAACTTTATCTTCAATATTTTTTAAGAGTGTAATTCTGCTTTTATCATTAAGTTTGTTTTTATTAAGTGTAATAGCCATTAATGTTGAATTCTTTTCTTTGTTGAAAAGTATTCCGTTATATATTGGTAAAGAAAAGATTATTTTTTTTAAACTATCTAATTCTTCTTGACTTCTTGGTTTTTGTTGAATGACTGACTTTAAATCAAATTTTTTTATTGTTTCATTTTTTATTATATGATAAGCTTTTGCAATAGAAACTACTTCTTGAATGCCGTCTAATTTTTTTATTTTGTTAGTTAAGTCATACCAATCATTAAATTCATTGAGTTGGTATATTTTTTTATCTTGAATGCCTATAAAAAATACACTTCCATCTTCTCCAAATTTATTTTTAAATTGTTGATATTTAATCCATGTAGAATCACTTTTGGGAAGCATTTGAGTAATGTGGTAGGATAATTTGACATCTTTTGCCTTATATGCCATAAAAATAGTTATTGCAGCTACAACTATTATGATACCAAGCCTTTTTCTTAAAATAAATCTAACTAAATATTTCCACATATCTTATACCATAAAAATATAAAATGTTTGATGCTAAAACAATTATCTTATCAAAAATAATTGTTTAAAAAAAGCTCAAATATAAGACTTTAATATAAAAAATAAGATTTTAAATATAAATTTATTCGAAGAATTTGATGATATAGTATATTTTTACTTTTTTATTTAACCTTAAATCCGCAAGTTACTTCGCAGCGAAAAGTTGAAATGTGCGTCAGTGTTGGCGCAGCACAGCGAAGAGCATCACACTCGTAGCCCTTGTTACAAAGAGAAGGTCTGAGCGAACATTGCCAACAATGTTATTAGGTTCGGCTTTGCATAAGATTTAGTTTGCGCATATAAGGTTTAACTTAGTTTCAGTGTAAAATATTTTAAAACTAAGGAAAAAATTTAATATTTGGAGAAATAAAATGAATATTTTAATTTAGCAATAAGTATGGTTTAATAAGATTAAGAGGAGTATTTAATTAATTTTCTAATTTTACTATTTATATAAAAAGTTCATTAAAAAATCTTTAGACTTAAATTTCAAATTTATTATTTTGTACTCAATATGGTTCCTGGATTTTTGCTCAATCTTAGTATTACCTGACTTGAGCGATATGAACAAAGTGAAATATCGCTTTAGTTAAGAATAATTCCGATTTAGAAATTGTTGTAATTAATATTTTTGGTAATTAATAATTTTTATAAATTTCTTACAATTTCTTAATCGTTGAGTGATTTTATATTTAAAATCGGTCAATTAGTGTATTAATAAATTGATATAAAAATGGAAAATTAAATATTATTATGATAAAAAATAAAGTTCTTTTTATAGATACAACGCATCCTGTTTTAAAAAAAGGATTAAAAAAAATGGGATTTCAATGTGATTATTTTCCTGATTATAAAAGAGATGATTTTGAAGCTATTATTCATGAATATTTTGGAGTTATAATAAGGAGTAAAATAAAAATTGATAAACAGATAATTGACAAAGCATATAATTTGAGATTTATAGCAAGAGTTGGGGCCGGGATGGAAAATATTGATGTAGAATATGCAAAAAATAAAGGTATAAGATGTATTAATTCCCCTGAAGGCAACAGGGATGCAGTTGGAGAACATGCTCTTGGGATGCTGCTTTCTTTGTTGAATAATTTAAACAGAGCTGACAAACAAGTAAGGCAGGGCATCTGGATAAGAGAAGCTAACAGAGGCATAGAAATAAAAGGTAAAACAATAGGTATTATTGGATATGGAAATATGGGAGGGGCTTTTGCTCAGCGATTAAAAGGTTTTGAGGCTAATGTGATAGCTTATGATAAATACAAATTTGATTATTCTGATGAATATGTAAGAGAAAAAACTTTAGATGAAATTTTCGGAGAAACAGATATTTTAAGTCTTCATGTTCCTTTAACAGATGAGACATTTTTTATGGTAAATGATGAATTCATCAATAATTTTAAAAAGAATATTTATATTATTAATACTGCAAGAGGGAAAGTATTAAAAACAATGGATTTAGTAAAGAATATGAAATCGGGTAAAGTTTTAGGTGCTGCATTGGATGTATTGGAATATGAAGATTTATCTTTTGAAGATATTGAAAGGGGAAAATTACCCGGGGCTTTTCAATATTTAGCAAGTTCCGATAAAGTTATGTTATCACCTCATATTGCAGGTTGGACAAGAGAATCAAATTATAAGCTGTCAAAATTTATTGTTGATAAAATAAAGCGTGAATTTGATTTGTAAAACAGAGGATTCTTAAATAAAAAAGAAATTTTATATTTAATTCTTAATTGCAAAACCCTTAGATAGGACTGTTAAAAATCCCGGCATACAAGCATTAACTTTTCTTCCCTATTTTCAAATTTATTTATAAGACAATAGGCCTGCCATTTATACTAATAATACCTGTCTCTAAAGTCTTTCTTCTTTTTTAATTTCAGGTCTTTAAGAAGAGGTGATTTCGCATTAATTGAGAAATTCCAACTTTTCATTTTACCTATTGGTATCCAATTAAATCGCATTTCCCAGCAGTGTAAATCACGATAAAAATTTAATGATGTATAAGAAAAGGCGCCATTTTTAAAATCATAGCCTGATCTGAACCCCATTTTCCATTTCGGTGTAATGTTGAGTGAACCATTAAACGATAAAGTTTGAATTATTTTGTTCTCCATTATTTTTTCCTGGGAATTATAATTGTTGGTATATCTGAGTGTGTATGAAATATTTAAACTCCAGGGATTATCCCAGTTTATATATTCTTCCGGATGTGTGTTTATTTCGGACAATTGTTGTTCTGTGCCTTTATTTGAAGTTTTTTTTCTTTTTATATTTTTTGAGTTAAGACTCAGGTTCAAACCAAAATTATAGGAAGTATTAGTATGTCTGAATAATCGTTTGTGAACATCCCATTCAAATTTATTTAGCTTATGTGTACCTGTGGAGTCAAGAATATAAGGATCCCATGAACTTGAATAATTAATATTAAGATGTTTGAAAAGAATGGTCCGTCCACTCATTGATAATGGTGACCAATTTAATGAATCAGCTGCTAAGTTATATGATGATGTGATAGTAAAATTGTTAATAAGAACGATTTTCTTTGTGCCAGTGATAGTATCTTTTCTGTTTCTGACTTTCATCTCAAGATTATTGCTCAAGCAAAAATTGATGTTTCCTGATTTTCCCTTTTGCGGTGATCCGTAAATAGCATTCTCAAAAATTGAATATTTTTCAGTATTACCTGAGGTGTCTTTTTGAACTTCTTTGTAATAGCCCCATTTAGGATTACCAAAGTCGGGACGATAAGAAAAACCTATTGAAGGTGTCATAACATGACGAATAGCCTTTACGGGACTTCTCTTACCAAATTGTAACATACCATATAACTTTGTATTGAGCGATGAATTAAAATTAAAATCCCTTGCTGTTTTAAAGCAGTGAACAGTATCCTGTTTAACATAACCAACAATAGTATCATTGTTATTGATGAGCGTATCGTTGGTCCATTCTTTATTAATGTATTGTGAATACCATCTCTCTGTGTAATTTATTGAATTAGAAACATTAAAATGTTTAAAAATTTTAAAAGAGCTTTGTATTGGTACTGAATGTCTTGCTCCATTGCGAAATCTTGATAGAAAATCATTTTTGAATAATAAAGAATCAACTGTATTTATATTGTTTTCGGCATTCATAGAGTATCCAATACTGATGTTGTCATACCATTTCATTTTACCAAGTCTGTTCTTCTTTCTAAAAGGATAAAAACGGTTTGCAGTAAAGGTTATTTTTGGAAGTGTAATACTAACGGTTTTATTAATTGTATTTTGGCTGTGGGTAATGTTTGCAGTAAAATGATATTTATCTGATATGCTTGTTTGATAAGAAATGCTTGATTGAAAAGTGTTAGAAAGGTAATCATTAGCACTTACAGGATTATATCTAGTATATTTATTGCTTACTATGTTTACATTTGCAGAGAACATACTATTTGGTCTTGCTTTAGAATCTTGCTGATGATTCCATCTGAAAGCAAAACCTTTTACTTTTTGATATTCAGGAGAATCTTTTTCCCCTGTTATATTTACAGAATAATTAAGATTAAGTGACCCATTATATTTATATCTTTTTTTATATCTAAAAGTAGGTTTTATTGCCCAGCTTCCTCTGGTATAAATATCACCTTTAACTGTAAGGTCCATATAGTTATTAATACCCAAATAATAGCCTCCGTTTTCCAGATAGAATCCACGATTAGCAGACTCTCCGTAACTAGGTATTACTATGCCAGAAGTCTGTCCTTTGAATATTGGAAACCAGCCAAAGGGTATAAATATAGGTAAAGGGACATCTTCAATGACCATATAAGCTGGCCCTGTAACTATTTTATTATCAGGTATGACTTTTGCCTTAAAATATCTAAATTCATAATGAGGATGTGGCAAGTTACAGGTTGTGTAACTACCATTTTTGATATTAATTATTTTATTTTGCATCTTTTTTATTACATTACCATGAAGATAACCATCCCCTTCTTTTGAAAAGACTTTTTTTACAATTCCTTTTTTTGTATCATAATTATATGTTATGGTTTCTGATTTAAAATTTTCAGTACCATCTTGAAATTCAGGATTGCCAACTATTTTATTGGAAGAATCTAAAACACCTTTTGCAAATATCAGGCTTTTGTTAAAATCTATTTCAATATATGCAGATTTTAAATCCATTTCTTTATATTTTATCTCTGCTTTACCAAAAAGATATGCTTTTTGTTGTTGAATGTTAAAGATTATTGAATCATCAGCAGTGTAGTGAACCTTTGAATCAATGGCTTTTCTGGATTTCTTAATTTTAGAACTGTCTGATAATGCTAAGGTGTCAGCAGTAAATAATAAACTGTCCTTATTGATTTGTTTAATGGTATCCTGAGATTTTACGCCATTGTTAAACAACAAAACAATAATAAACAGGAGATTAAATCTTAAAAAATATTTTGTAAAAGTTTTTCTTAACAATTTATTTACTATCTGTATTAATAAATACTATTTTTGTATGTGAGTTTAGTATTTTTATTTATTGAAAATATTTAGAATTTAAGAATAATTAGAGTCTGTCTATAAAGTCAGTGTTTGAATCAGAATGTTCATTTTTTTGACGAGTATAACGCAGAAAATGGACATTATGGACAAACACTAATTAATCTGTAAATTTAACGAATAAAAATATAAGATAATTATTAAGAATATTAAAATATTTAATCTTATTTTTATTGAAAATTATATAAGTCTTTATTATGTAAGATATATATAATTTTGGGGAACAAAAATAAGGTTTATTAAAACTAAATAAAATAAATTGTTTAGATGCAGCATTTAATTTTATTTTTTAGCATAATTTGTTTTTTTATATCTCCTAATTTTAAAGTTAGGGCTCAGAAATATCATAAAATATGGAAAGTTGTTATAGATGCTGGTCATGGAGGAAAAGATTCAGGAGCCCTGGGACGTCATTGTAAAGAAAAAGATATTGCTCTTTCTATTGCTTTAAAGACAGGGAATTATATTGAGAAAAATTTAAAAGATGTAAAAGTAATATATACTAGAAGAACAGATAAATTTGTTGAATTATATAAAAGAGCTGAAATTGCAAATAAAAGTAAAGCCGATTTGTTTATTTCAATACATTGTAATTCTAATCCATCGCATAAGCCTTATGGTGCTGAGACTTATGTGATGGGATTAAATAAAAGCAAAGCGAATTTAGAAGTTGCGAAGAAAGAAAATGCTGCTATATTAGAAGAAGATGATTATTTAGATAAATATAATGGCTTTGAACCTAATTCTGATGAGGCTTATATTATCTTTAATTTATATCAAAATGCTTATTTAGAGCAAAGTCTTGATTTCGCTTCTAAAGTTGAAAAACAATTTAAAAACAAGGTAGGCATACATGATAGAGGTGTTAAACAAGCAGGTTTTTTGGTATTATACAAAATAACAATGCCCGGAGTATTAATAGAAACAGGCTTTTTAAGCAATGCAAAAGAAGAAAAATTTTTAATTTCAAAAAAAGGTAGAGTTTATATTGCTTCTGCCATTTATAGAGCTTTTAAAGAATATAAAAATGAAATTGAAAAAAATAATCTAAAGGAAAAAGTTAAAGAAAATAAGAATAATTTAACAAAACAGAATATTGATTTTAGAGTTCAATTTGCAAGTTTTAAAGAACATAAATCTTTAAATTCACAAAAATTTAATGGCATTAAACAAGTTAAAGAATATTATCATAAGGGATTATATAAATATACTACTGGAAATGCAAAAACATACAAAGATGCTGTTAAAATACAATCATATTTAAAAAAGAAAGGATTTAAAAATACTTTTATTGTTGCCTTTTTAAATAACAAAAGAATTTCAATTAAAAAAGCAAAACAACTTTTAAAAAATAATCTTAAATTTGTAAAGTAAAAAAATCATTAACTATAATTAAGACAAATTATTTTGAAATTATCTCGTAAATTTAGAGTTGGATTTATTTTTGTAGTTACTATTATCCTCTTATACTGGGGATTAAACTATTTAAAAGGATCTAAGATTTTTACAAAAGAGAGAAAGTTTTATGCAGTATATAATAGAGTTGATGGATTAGTTAAAGCTAACCCTGTTTCAGTGAATGGTTTAAAAATAGGACAGGTTAATGATTTGCATTTTTCTTCTGATGGTTCCTGTAAAATTGTTGTTGAGTTCATAATTTCAAATGATATACCAATACCTGATAATTCTGTTGCAAAAATATATAGTTCAGATTTGATGGGTTCTAAAGCTGTAAATCTTATATTTGGAGATTCTCCTCAAATTGCTCATTCAGGAGACACCTTGAAGACAGCTATTGAAGGAAGCATTAAGGATGAGGTTAACAAACAGGTACTTCCTTTGAAAAAAAAAGCAGAAAATTTATTGCTTTCTATTGATACAATGGTTGCTGTAGTTCAAAGTATTTTTAATGAAAATGCTCGTAAAAACCTTGCAAGAAGTTTTGAAAATATTAAATATACTGTTGATTATTTAAAAAGTACAACTTATAATATTGATACCTTAGTCTCTACTCAGAAAAACCGTATGGCAGTTATTATTTTAAACTTAGAGTCAATTACTTCTAATATAAAAAATAATAAAAGAAAGATAAATAATATTATCAATAATTTTTCAAGATTATCTGATACCCTTGCACAGGTTAACATAGCTAATACATTAAGAAATACAAATAATACCCTTATTGGAATCTCATCTGTTGTTGATAAAATTCATAATGGAGAAGGTACTTTGGGTATGTTGATAAATAATGACACTTTATATAATCAACTTCAGGTATCTTCTGCCCAGCTTAATATGTTAATTGAAGATATAAAGTTAAATCCGCAAAGATATGTCCATTTTTCTGTTTTCCCGAGAAGTGCTAAGAGGAATAAGTATGTGCCGCCCAAAAAAGAAGTTATTGATAAGAAATAAAAATATTTTACATTATTTATAAAAACACTATACTCTACATTTTATAATGGAGAATTAGCTTTTAGGACAGTATGTTCTACCAAATAAAGGTATCTGATGTTTTTTCTGGCCTTTTTTCTTTTACCCATTTGAAGCCCTTTAATAATATATCTTTTGCTGATAATTCCTTTTTAGGATGAAGAGTAGCATCAGGATGATCTAAATATTTAGTTGATGCAATTTTATTATCTAAAAATAAAATAATCATATTGCTTGAAATAGTTTTATTTATTCCTATTAATTCTCCATTATTTTCTCTCACAAAGTAAAGTGTTTGTGCATTTCCTTTTACTTTTATTTTTTTTAATTTGTTATCATAAAAATAACCTATCATATTTTTGCCTTTTATCTGATTATAAGTCTTAGTGCTGTCTTGTGAAATAATAAATGAAGAATTAAAAAGAGACATTGTTTTAATTTCTTTATTATTTACTTTTATTTTAATAGAATCAGCACTTAGTTGGTTTTTATCAGACCATAAAACAGGTTTGTTATATAAACTTATTGTTGAATCCTGAATTTTGTAAACAAGTGAATCGCACATCCCTTGAATATCTTTTCTGTAAAATTTAATTTTATAATATGCATAAAATTTTTTGGCTGTTTGTGTACTGTCAAATGTTGATTTTAAAGTGTCTGCATGTAAAAATAAAGAATCATTATTTTTTATTATAATAGCTAAAGCACTGTCTGTGATTATTGAATACCCTAAGTTTTTATAGTAATATAATAGGTTTCCTTTTAAAATGATATTTTGAATAGTATCTGTTAAAGTTACATTTTTAAAAGCTTTTTCAATACCATTTTGAGGCTCATAATAAATGCTGTCGCAACTTAAAGTTTGTGATTTATTAACTAAGTTTATTATGTAAATATTTTTTTTTAATTGCGAGATATCAGACATAGTATTATACCATCCTTGTTCAAAGGATATAAAATTCTCTTTGCTTTTCATTGTTGAGTGTCCATAAAAATAGGTGATTTTCGAAATGGTGTTATACATCAAAGTATCTGAATTTATTATATTTTCAGGACTTATAACTACAACACTATCACTAAAAAAGAATTCTTTTTTATCAGTATGATAATAGCCTTTTATACTTGTAAGTTGATTTTTTTTATCTATAATGTTCCCTCTTTTGTAATAAGTTGCGATTTTTGTTTTTCGATTATATATTAAATTATCAGTAATGAGAGTGGTATGTTTATCGATCAGTTTAACATTATTATGAATTTCTGCAATTTGGGTATTACCATTGTAATTTAAAATATCACCATATAAATTGAGAGTATCGCTAACTTTTATATGAACATTGCTAAAAGCTTTAACATTGTTAGTCTCGTCATCCAAATATGCACTATCACAATACAAAAAAGTGCTGTCATGCTTAAAGATTACATCTCCGATTAATCTTCGAATGTTTTCGCCTAGTTTTTTGTTGTATGTTAATTCATCTGCATGAATTAAATGAATTTTAGTATATTTCTGACAAAATATTTTTGAAGACAAAAACAAAGAGAAAAATAGTAATACCAAAATATACAGTTTTATTTTCATATTGATTTTAGAGCTATTTTTTAATATGTAAAATTATAAATTAAAAATTAGA
>CAYNBX010000022.1:0-15158 GCA_964395505.1 uncultured Bacteroidales bacterium
AATTAAGATTTTAGATTTAATTTGGACACAGAACTTGAATGATTATATAATGAAATTGGAAATTAGAAATTAGAAATTGAGGAAAAACTTACTATTAGCAACATAATTTTTAATTTCTAATATCTAATATCTAATTTCAAATTTCAAACATTAATAATATTTTTTTTAAGATAAATATTTAATAATGAGTTATATATAAAAATATACACAGACGAAATATTAATTATTGAATAATTATTTTTCTGCTTATTTTCTGTTTTTCAAAAGAAATTTTTACCAGGTAAATTCCTTTAGATAACTGTGATAAATCAAAATAATTTATATTTGTGCCCTTTTTTATCATTAAATTTTTTGTATATATTTTTTTGCCTGAAAGATTAAATATCTCAATTAAACAATGCCTTTGTATATCAGAAAAATACATCAAATTAAGATTGCTTTTACAAGGGTTTGGAAATATTTTAATAGAATTTACAAAATTAATAGAAGATAAACCTGTAGATTTTGAAACAAGCTGGACATCAAGAAAAGTAGTTGCTCTATTAGCGACATAAATATTATTAATTGTTTTTGGGTAGTAACCCGAAACAGAAAAAGTTAATGAATATGTTCCTTGAAAAATTGGTCTGTGATAATCTCCTAAAGGCAAAGCTGAATATACACAAGAACTATCCTGGTCATGTCCTTGAATGAAAACTTTTGCTCTTAAAGGCTCTCCTGTTGTTGAATCAGTTACAATGCCTCTAATACCGTACAAACACTGCTGCATATAATTAAGCATTGACCTGTAATTATAATTCCAGTGATTAATTAGTTGGTCAGCAGCTAGCATTTTAGTATGAGATTGTTCAATAGTTACTTCTCTGCAATGTTGAAAATAATTCATATAATCCTGTCTTCCCCCATTTATTGTGTACCATTCATAGCCATTTGTGATTCCATTATTTTGATCTGTAAAATAGCCGCTAACAGAATAAGCCTGAGCAGTATCAGCATACTCTCTTGATACATAAATCCACCAATTATTATCAGCATGAAGGCGGGGCCAGGTATCCCAGGGGTAATTTACTAATTCTGACCCACTGTGAGTGTTAGCAGACATAACAAAATTATGTTCATCAGCTAAAGCCATAAATGCTTGTGTTTCTGGCTGCCATGCATTACCATCAGGATGAGGTCCGTCTTTCGGGTCTGGATAATTACGATTCAAATCAACCCAATTTGCATTATAACGTGTTGCTCCCTGGACTGTATTATTACCTCCATGATAGGTTCCATCAGGATTTGCAAGAGGATTAATCCATATTTCCATATTATTAACAAAATCTGTTACCTCTGGTTTTACTCCATAATTTGAAAGTAAATAGTCAATCATATGCAGCATAAGTATATAACAAACAATCTCATCACCATGCATCTGACCAGTATATAAAAATTCAGGTTCGTCTTCATCCGTGTCAACGTTATCGGTTATTTTAGCAATTAACAACTTTCTGCCGCTATTTAATGTACATATATTTTCTACTTTACAAATATCAGGGTAGTCAGTTTCAAACTGATACATCATATTTTCATAAGCTTCATAAGTTGGATAAAAATCCCAATCTTTTATGTTTTTTATATCTACTTTATCCCTCATCTTTGGTTTAAATTTAAAACCGGGATGTGGCAAAATAGTGTATTTATAATTTAGCTGAAGAAATTTTTCAAATTCCTTAGAATTTGCATAAGCATAAACTACATTATTTTTAACATTATCAATAGATATTATTTTAGTTAAAATATTTATTTCATTTTTTGATGAAATATTAAATTTAAAATAAGTCTCACCTTCTTTCTCAAATATCTTATTTAGCAATTTTTGATTACTAATTTTTGTGTTTTGAGCAAAAGCAAAACCTGATATGAAAAGACTTAAAAAAAATAAATAAAATATACTTTTAAACTTCATAATGAGTTAATTTTAAAAAATTATTTGATTTAATAGTATTGTACTTATTAATTAGTTTATATAAATGATTATAGACAGATTTGTTAACTTTAACAAGAGGCAAACGAAGGTGATTTTTTGATAAACCTAAAATGTTGAGTGCAGCTTTTATACCAGAAGGATTCCCATCAGAAAAAAGATCTTTAATAATATCTGTTAATTCATAATGAATTTGCAATGCTTTTTTAAAATCTCCATTTAAACCAAGTTGAACCATTTCTGAAAACTCTTTTGGAAAAGCATTGGCAACTACAGAAATTACACCATCAGCTCCTAATGCTAAAAGCGGTAAGGTTAAAAGATCATCACCTGAAATAACCAGAAAATCTTCAGGTTTATTTTTAATAATTTCCATACATTGTGATAAATTACCTGATGCTTCTTTTATGCCTATAATATTTTCTATATCATTAGCTAACTTAAGAGTAGTTACAGCAGCAATATTAACACTTGTTCTTCCTGGAACGTTATATAAAATTATAGGGACAGGACTTACGCTTGCAATTGTTTTATAATGCATATAAATCCCTTTTTGTTGTGGTTTATTATAATAAGGAGCAACTGATAAAATCGCATCTATACCTTCAAAATTTGATGACTTTATCGAATTTACCACTTCTTGTGTATTATTACCTCCAATTCCAACCACAATTGGAACTCTTTTATTAACAGTATCAATCACATAATTAGTAACAGCATTTTTTTCATCTTTTGATAATGTGGCTGCTTCGCCCGTTGTCCCTAATACGACAATGTAATTAATACCATTATTTATTATATGTTCAAGAATATTACCAAGTGAACTAAAATCAATAGTTCCGTATTTATGAAATGGAGTTACAATAGCAACTCCTGTGCCTTTTAGTTTATTATACATTATTTTGGGGGTTTTATAATTGTTAAATAATGAATTATCTGTTTTATAAAATCATCAAGAGTTGTTTTTTTATTAATTTGAATCATAAAATCATAATATTTTTTGTTATTATCTCCATATTTCCCTACTTTTAATTTAGCTTTTGAAAGCCCACAGATATATTGTAAAGGATAAATATCTTCAAGACTTAAATTAATGAGAATATCATATTCTTCTTTTAAAAAATCAGTTACAAAAGTATTTTTGGGTTTGCCATACCAGTTTAAATCCTTTAATGTAATTAAATGATTGTAAAACTTAGGGAAAAAATAATTAGGAATATATTTGTTTTCTATAAATCCTATTGCTATTACCTTATTATTATGATCATTTTGTAATCCTTTTACAAATTTGTTTATAGTATCCAAACTTTGTTCATCAGTCAAACAATAGAGTACAGCTATATTTTTTGCTTCTTTTAGATTTATAATTTTTTTCTCTCTTTTTACATTATCTAATTCTTTGTTGAGATAATAATTGCATGCAAAAAGTTTTATTTTTTTAATTATATTCACTTCCAATAATAAAGTATAGTTTTAAAAAAGGTTTGTAAAATTATAAAAACAAAATGAATATTAGCAGCTTTTAGTAATATTATTTCTCATTTTACTAGAAAAATTATAAAATTTTCTGGTACTACCACGAATTTAATGAAATAATAATAACTGAAAGAGGATAAAACTTATTTTCACCTCATCCCCTAACCCATTAAAATAACAGTAGAGGCATTTTTTAATTAATAATCCTTTTTATTAATACTAAAAAATGTTTTTTGTCATTATTTATAAATTAATTTTTTTTACTTTTTTTAAGGTAAGTAAGTTCATAGGGTTGGTTCCCAGGCCATAAATGTTATTTTGAACAAACCTTAGAACTTGATCATAATAAAGAATAACAACCGGAGCTTGATTGATAATAATTTTATTCATTTGCCTGTAATAAATAAAGCGAATTGAATCATTTATCTGTTTTTGAGCTTTTTCGTATAAATTGTCAAATTTTTGATTTGAAAAATGAGTATAATTAGGACCTTTAGGGCAAAAGTTTTTACTATAAAAAAGCGACAAATAATTTTCTGCATCAGGATAATCAGCTATCCATGAGGCTCTGAAAAATGTTAGTTTCGATTGAGCAATCATTTCTCTTAGAGTAGCCGGCGGATTTACTTCAATTTTAATTTTTAAACCTATTTCATTAAGTTGATGCTGAATATATTTGCAAAGGTCAAGATAAGAAGAAGTTGTTGAAAGAGTAATCTCAGGCAAAACTTTACCATTTGGGAATCCTGCTTTAATAATTAAATCACGGGCTTTATCAGGATTATATTCATAAGCAATTGATTGAGTACTATCAAATGAAGGCATGCCTTTTGGTATAATCCCGTAAATTCCTGGAGTACCAATATTATTCCTGAGATAACGAATCATTTTTTTTCTGTCCAAACCATAATTTATAGCTTGACGAATAGCCTTTATCTTTAGTGGGCTGTTCTTTACTTTTTTAAGACTGGTATCAACAAGAAATCCTAAATATTCGGTGTTTAAATATGGCTGTGTTATAAGTTTGAATTTACTTTTATATTTTGGATTTAATTTGCCATTATAAGTCAATACTTCATCTTTATAACTTGCATCAATGCCTGATATAAAATCAAGCTTGCCTTTTACAAATTCAAGAAAGGCTGTTTGTTTATCAATTAAAAAAGTTATTGAGACAGCATCAAGATAAGGCAGTCTAACATTTCCTTGTTTTTCAAAATAGTTTTTATTTTTCACAAACACAAGTTTAATACCTTCTTTCCACATCTTAAATTTAAAAGGTCCGGTGCCAACCGGGTTTCTGTGAAAATCTTTTCCATAAAATTTTACTGCCTCATAAGGAACCACAGAGCAGTACTGCATACTTAATAAACTTAAAAAAGGAGGAAAGGGATGTTTTAATTTAATTCTAAAAGTAGAATCATTTAAAGCTTTAAAAAAATAAATATCATTTTTACTATGTCTAACATCATTAAATATCCAAGCACCAGGAGAAGCGATTTCAGGATTTACAATACGATTAAAGCTATATACAAAATCAGAAGCAACTACTCTCCTTGTTTTTTGATTTTTAAAAACCCTGTTATTATGAAAATAAACATCTTTTCTCAATTGAAAAGTATATGTCAATCCATTTTTAGAAATATCCCACGATTTTGCTATACAAGGCTTAATCTCTAATTTATCATCTAATTGTACAAGTCCGTTAAATATTTGATTACAAGCCCATATATTTGCCTGATCCTTGGCAAAAGCAGGATCTAAAGAAGTAATACCTGCTGATTCATTATATTTAAAAACAGTACGATTATCTCTTTTACTTTTTATATGTGAACAAGATAAAAATAAAAAACCTACTGCAAAAAATATTAATAATTTGTACATAAATGTTATAATCTTAATAAAAAAATCAAATTTAAAGATTATAAATATATTATACCCAAATTGAACGATTCTTTTTAAAAATCTCTCAATTTAAACACAAAATAAAGGATTCCGGGCTTTTTAAAAAATTAAAATTTCGGTTGAGGATGAAAATAAAATTATTCTGAATTTAAAAAATTTAGTTTTAAATTCACTTTTCATTAAAAAAACCATCTCATATAAAACTTGAGATTTATAATATCAAAGGTCAATTAGTATAAAAATTAGTTAATTGTAAGCAAATGAGTATCAGTCATTCAGTTGCCTGAGCTCTTATTGTTAAAAATGTAAAGCCTGTTATTAAAGCAATATATCTTTATAAGTTGAATTCAAATAATGCATGTGTTACAAAAAAAATGATTTTGAGATAAAAATTTTAGATATTCCAAAATGTTTTGAGTTTTTGGCGGATTCAATTTAAAATTATCACAAATAAAAATTAAAAATTTACCTTAACACAAGTTTATTCAATTAAAAATCAATCTAATATTAAAAGTTAAATTTTATAAATGTATCATGGAAAAAATTAATATAAATTTAAAATTTCCAATTTGTTATAACATTATAATATTATAAGACAGTCACTAAATATTAAGGTCAATAGGATTTTTCACTTTTTCATTCAATAAGGCAAGGTCAATAACTTCAATCATCTCGTTGATATAATGAAATTTCAATCCTGAAATATATTCAGGTTTTATTTCTTGAATATCTTTACGATTTTCATTTGAGAGAATAATATCTTTAATTTTAGCACGTTTAGCAGCAAGCATTTTTTCTTTAATACCCCCTACTGGCAGCACTTTACCTCTCAAAGTTATTTCACCGGTCATTGCAATTTTTTCTTTAACTTTTCTTTGAGTAAAAGCAGAAGCCAAAGCAGTAAACATAGTAATACCAGCAGAAGGTCCATCTTTAGGTGTAGCACCTTCAGGAACATGTATATGAACATTCCATTTTTGAAAAACATCAGGATTTATATTTAGCATATAATAATGAGCTTTTAAATATTCTAAAGCAAGGCGAGCAGATTCCTTCATAACATCACCAAGATTGCCTGTAAGAGTCAAAACACCTTTTCCTCTGCTGAGACTTACTTCAATAAATAAAATTTCTCCCCCAACAACGGTCCATGCTAAACCTGTAACAACTCCAGCTACATTGTTGGAGATAGCTCTATCCTTTTGAAAATGTGGAGGACCCATTATTTTCAACAAATCTTCTTCTGTGATTTTTTTGTTATATTTTTCTTTAAGAACAACAAATTTAGCTCTGTTTCGAATTATTTTAGCTATACATTTTTCTAAGGCTCTAACTCCAGATTCACGAGTATAGTCTTCAATAATTTTTTCAATAATTTTTTTTGAAAAAGACAATTGGCTTTTTTTAACGCCATGAGCATCAAGTTCTTTGGGGATAAGATGCCTTTTTGCTATTTCTATTTTTTCTTCTGTTAAATAACCGCTTATATCAATAATTTCCATTCTGTCACGTAAAGCAGGGTGTATTGTGCTAAGCGTGTTTCCAGTAGCAATAAACATTACTTTAGAAAGGTCAAATTCCATTTCAAGAAAATTATCATAAAAAGTAGAATTTTGTTCAGGGTCAAGCACCTCCAATAAAGCAGCTTCCGGATTACCATTGATATTATTGCCAGATACTTTGTCAATTTCATCAAGAACAAAAACAGGGTTAGAAGATTTAGCTTTATTAATACTTTGAATAATACGACCTGGCATTGCACCAATATAAGTTTTTCTATGACCTCTAATTTCTCCTTCATCTCTTAAACCACCCAATGACATTCTTATATATTTTCTTCCAACAGCATGGGCAATAGATTTGCCTAAAGAAGTTTTGCCAACCCCCGGAGGTCCTATAAGGCATAAAATTGGAGATTTCATATCTCCTTTTAATTTTAGTACTGCCAAATATTCAATTATTCTCTCTTTAACTTTTTCCAGGGCATAATGGTCATGATTAAGTATATCTTGAGCGTTCTTTAAATCAAAATTATCCTTTGTATATTCATTCCAGGGTAAATCTACTAAGACATTAAGATAATTTGATTGAATAGAATATTCAGCAGCAGAAGGGTTCATAAGCTGCAATTTTTTTAATTCTTTTTCAAAAGTCTCTTTAACTTCTTTTGACCATTTTTTATTTTCCGATTTATTTTTTAATTCGCTTATCTCCTGTTCATTAGGGCTTAAACCCAACTCTTCTTGTATTGTTTTTAATTGCTGATTAAGTAAATAATCTCTTTGTTGTTTATCCAGATCAGTTTTTACTTTATTCTGTATTTGATTTTTCAGCTCAATCATTTGTAGTTCTTTAGTCAATGCAGAAAGAACCGTTTGAGCACGTGCTTCAAGATCGGGTGTTTCCAATAATTTTTGTTTATCAACAACATCTATTTTTAAATTGGAAGAAACGAAGTTTATAATAAATACAGGGCTTTCAATATTTTTTATTGCAAAAGCAGCATCAGAAGGAATATTAGGTGATTTATTAATTATTTTAATAGATAAATCTTTAATTGATTCTATTAAAGCGTTGAAAGATTCTTTATTTACAATAGGTTTAGAATTTTCGTACTGTACAACACTTGCTTTAAAAAAAGGTTTAGATTGTATAAGTTTTAATAATTGAAATCTTTTTTTCCCCTGAATAATAACAGTTGTACTCCCATCTGGCATTTGTAATACTTTTATAATACGTGCTACTGTCCCAATTTTATTTAAATCATTATATTTAGGATCTTCTATATCAGCATCTTTTTGTGCAACAACACCTATAATTTTATCATTACGATATGATTCTTTAATCAATTTTATCGATTTATCTCTGCCGACAGATATTGGTATTACAACACCAGGGAACAAAACAGTATTACGTAAAGGTAAAACAGGTAATATTTCCGGAACATCTTCCTTGTTAATTTTCTCTTCATCTTCAGCAGAAAGTAAAGGAATGAATTCAGCACCTCCCTCAAGAATATCTGATAAATTTAATATATCAAAATCAAAATTACTCATTACTATGTCCTTAAGCCAAAATGTCAATTATTAATAGTTAAGTATATAAACATTTATAAATATCAGTATTATATAAATAATACAAATATTAAAAAAATCAAATTATTGTTTATCAATATATATGCCAAAATTATAAATACATTATTATTCACACAACATTTTAACCTTATATGCACAAACTAAATTTTATGCAAAACCGAACCTAATGACATTATTTGGAATGCTCGCTCAGAGCTTCTTACAGTGACAAGGACACCATCGATGCTCTTTGCTGGGCTGTGCTAACACTGACGAACAATTCAACTTTTCGCTGCGAAGTAATTTACGGATTTAAGGTTAAACTAAATAATTATTTGTTTTCTATATTTGAAAGTCAAATTATAAACGCTTATTAAAATATTTTTTTCAACATCATCAAATTCCAATGCTCTTCTTTTATAAACCTTTTGAGCTACTTTTAAAGCCTTTTTAATATTATAAGTAGAAAATCCTGAACGACCACCCCAACTAAATGAAGGTATAAAATTTCTGTTAAAACCAGAACCAAAAATATTAGTATTAATACCAACAACAGTACCTGTATTAAACATAGTATTAATTCCACATTTAGAATGGTCTCCCATTATCAAGCCGCAAAATTGTAATCCAGTATCAACAAATTTATTTTCAGGGTAGCTCCATAATTTCACATCATCATAAGTATTTTTCAAGTTTGAATTATTAGTGTCAGCACCAAGGTTGCACCATTCAGAGATAACTGAATTTCCGAGGAATCCATCATGAGCCTTATTAGAATATCCTATAAAAACACAATTGTTGACTTCACCTCCAACTTTTGAATAAGGTCCAATAGTTGTAGGTCCGTAAATTTTTGCAGCCATTTTTAATACAGAATGTTCACATAAAGCAAAGGGACCTCTTACAATGCTCCCTTCCATAATTTCAGCATCCTTGCCAATATAAATAGGTCCTTCTGAAGCATTTAATATTGCACATTCTACCTTAGCTCCTTTTTCTATAAAAATATTTTCTGAATTAATTACTCTATTAGTTTTATCTAATTTCTGTGATTTTCTTTGTCTGGTTATAAGTTCATAATCTTGCTTAATAGCTTCTTCATTTTTTGAAAAAATATCCCATGTATTAACAATTCTTAATAATGGGATGTCAGTTTTAATTATTTCAACACCTTTTGTATTTATTTCTCGTTTTTCATCAATTTTATTTTCAGTAATATGCATAGCAATAATAGTATGGTCTTTGATTATTGCATGATTTGGCTGTAAGTTTTCTATTTGTTTAACCAATTCATTATTAGGGCATATAGAGCCATTTAATAAAATATTATTTGATTCTTTGATAATTGGATATTTTATACTTAAATAGTCTTTAGTTAAAGTTGATATTTTGGTTTTTAAATATCTTTCCCATTTTTCACGTATAGTTAAGATTCCAAATCTGATATCAGCAACAGGTCTCATAAAAGTCAGTGGCAATAAGTTCTCTCTAACGGAATCATCAAAAAATATATAATTCATAATATTTTTTTATATTAAAACATATTAGCAAAAATAAAAAAAATCCCGATATAAATATAAGTCGGGATTTAATAAGAATTAAAAAATTAAATTTTTATTTTTTTTCGTTTCTCCACAATTTCCAGATGTTTTTTATATCTACTTTTAAATTTATCTACTCTTCCTGCTGTATCTACAAGTTTCATCTTACCAGTATAAAAGGGATGAGAAGTATGAGATATCTCCACCTTTACTAAGGGATATTCCTTACCGTCTTCCCAGATGATTTTATCTTTTGTTTTAACAGTAGATTTAGTTAAAAAAGTATAATCATTTGATATATCTTTAAAAACAACCGGTCTATAATCTTTAGGATGAATTCCTTTTTTCATTTTATATTGTTTTTTATATTTTTATGGCTGCAAAATTATTTTTTTTAATTTAAAAAACAAAACAATCAATAAAATTATTTTAAAGCACCGATTTAATCAAAACTATAATCTTTTTAGTTCTAATGATATTTTAATGACTAAGACGTTATTACTTGAGTAATGGAATGATTGGATGAATGGGTGATGGAATGATTGAATGAATGAATAATTTATTGGGTGAGTGATTGATTCATTGAATGAATGAATAAATAATTTATTGGGTGAGTGAAAAAGTGACTTGGTGATTGGAAGCATTTTAAAAATTGTGTAAATAAATATTGAGTTCTGAATAAAAAGCAAGTATTACCTCACACTAACCCTCTCCTGTAGGATAAGAAATTCCCTTTCTCCTAAAAGGAGAAGGGGTTAGGGGATGAGGTGAAAATAAGTTCTATCCTTTTTCAATTCTAATTTTTCCATTAAATTCGTATAAGTACCATTTTTTTAATACAATAAGATTTCTAAACATTAAGAGCACGCATTATATCCTCGGATTTATATGGTTTACTTATATAATCATTCATACCGGCAGATAAACATATTTGTTTGTCTTCTTTCATAGCATTAGCTGTTAAAGCTACAATTTTAACCTTATTTAATTTTTTTTTCTTTTCTATTTCTCTTATATGTCTTGTTGCTTCCAATCCGTTCATAACAGGCATTTGAATATCCATAAAAATTAAGTCATAATTATTTCTCATAAATTTCTCAACAGCAATTTTCCCATTTTCTGCAACATCAATTTTATGCTCATATTTATTCAAAATAGAAGTAACTATCTTTTGATTAATAATATTATCGTCAACAAGTAAAATATTTAATTTATTTTTAGGTTCTTTGTTAGCTACTTGTTTTCCCTTAAATTCTTTCTTATTCTTATTGGATTTTTGAAAAACTGCTGTAAACCAGAAAGTAGAGCCTTTATCTTTGCTGCTCTCAACTCCTATTTCACCACCCATAAGTTTAACTAATTTCTGGGAAATAACTAAACCTAATCCTGTACCTCCAAATTTTCTATAAGTATATTTATTTGCCTGAGAAAATGGTTTAAATAATTTATTTTTTGATTCTTCTGAAATACCTACACCAGTATCTACTATTTTAAATAATAATTTAACTGAATCATTATTTTCATTTAAATTATTTACTTTAATAGTTACACCTCCTTTTTTAGTAAATTTTACAGCATTATTACACAAATTCATAATTATTTGTCTAAATCGTGTTGGGTCACCTTTTACATAATGAGGTACTGAATTTTCAATATCTTCTTTAAGATATAAACCTTTTTTCTCAGCAGCAAAATGAAGTAATTTAACAGTATTATGAATATTTTTATATATATCAAAATCAATTATTTCTATATCTAATTTATTAGCTTCAATTTTAGAAAAGTCAAGAATGTCATTAATAACGTTCAGTAAAGTATTTGCAGAAGAATTGATAATATCAAGGTTTTCTTTTTGTTTATCTGACAATTTGGTTTCACTTAATATTTCGGTCATACCAATAATTCCGTTCATAGGAGTTCTTATCTCATGGCTCATATTTGCAAGAAATTCGCTTTTATTTTTATTTGCAGAATCAGCATTTTTTTTTGCTTTTACAAGTTCTTTTTCTATTTTTTTACGTTTATCTATCTCTAACTCCAGAGCTTTCATATTTTCATTAAGTTTCTTTGTACGCTCTTTAACTAATGATTCAAGTTCTGTTTGTCTTCTGTGATGACGTTTTGCATTTGAATGATAAATGCTCCAACTCAGTCCAACAGCACCAATAATTACCAAAATATAAAACCAATAGGTTTCATAAAAAAAAGGTTTAACAGTAAATTTAATCTCAGCACCTTGTTTATTCCAAACACCATCATTATTTGAAGCTATAACTTTAAAAGTATAGTCGCCATAAGACAAATTAGTATATCCTTGTCTCCTATTTGTTCCAACATCAATCCAATCCTTATCAAAGTTAATCAGACGACATTTAAATTTAACTTTTTCAGGAGCTATGAAACTTAAAGCGCTATAATCAAAAACAAATCTTTGTGCATTTGGTTTAATAACAATAGGATTATAAATATCAACAGGAACATTATCAACAGTAAAACTATTAATATGCACCTGAGGTTTAAGTAAATTATAATGTATATTTTTAGGATCTACCACAACTACACCACCTAATGTGGGTATCCAAAGAGTACCATCGGATGCTTTAAGAGAATGGGTTGCTCCAACGCATTGCTTGTTTTTCATCCCATCGCTCTTATCAAATAATCTACAATTATTAATATATTTTGTATTAGCAAAAGCAAAATCATTAAGTTCTTTTTTACTAACTCTCATAATGCCAATGTCAGTGGGAAGCCATATATATCCAAAATCATCTTCTAAAAAATCAAAAATATCATCTTTCAATAATCCTTGTTTTGAAGTATAATTAATAAACTTACCATTATAAAATCTACTAATCCCGCAATCTGTAACAATCCATATTATGCCTTTGTTATCAGTATAAGTGTTGAATATTAAATTGCTGACAAGTCCATCTTTCTTTTTATAAACTTTTATTTTCCCGTCTTTGTCAATAACATTCAAGCCTCCATTAACAGTTCCAACCAATAAATTCTTTTTTTTATCTTCATTAATTGACATAATATAGTTTGAACTTAATCCATTTGATTTATTGATTTCAGTAATAGTTCCATCATTGTTAAAACTTTCAATGCCTTTTGTTCTGGTACCTATCCATATATTATTATTATGATCTTCATAAGTTAATCTTATAAAATCATCATTTAAACCGTTTTTTTTATTATAAAAAGTTTCTTTTTTATTCTTGGATATTTTAAGTAATCCCTTGTAAGTACTGACCCAGATATTGCCTTTATGATCTCTCATAATATTGTAAATACGATCTTTGGGTAAAGGGGTTTTTATATTAAAGACAGATATTTTACCATTTTTAATACGGTTTATTTTCCCAACAGTAGAACCGACTAAATAATCATTTTTGCCATATTCACACAATGAGCCTATAGAATTTGATGCAAGTCCTTGTTTTAAAGTATAATTAATAAATTTACCCTTTTTAAGACGAAACAACCCATTTCTATAAGTTGTAAGCCAAAGGCTTCCCTCATGATCAAAAATAATATCTAATATTCTTTTATTTTCACAACACTTTCCTCTATTTAAATGTTCAATAATATGAGTTTTGTTAGTTATTCGAAAAAGACCAACAGAAGTTGCTATCCATAAATTATGTTCTTTATCTTGTACAATTTTATTAATGTTATAATTTTTTAATTCTGAAACATGTTTAAATTTATGTCTATCAAAATAGTACAAGCCTTTATATGTTCCAATATAGAGATTTTTATTATTATCAAAGAAAAGTTCTATTACTTTTTTATCAGAAAGTAAATCTGCATTAAAGAAATTTGTAAATTTATTATCTTTATATTTAATAATGCCTTTGCCTTCAGTGCCAATCCAGATAGTACCTGAAGAATCTTTTTTTATAACATCTATACTTACATTAGCAAAGTTTGGAATTCTAAATTGTTTGAAAATATTTTTTTTTCGGTTAAAAATAAAAATACCTGAACCTCGTGTCCCTACCCAAATACTATTATTTGACTTTATAAAAATTCTCTGTATAGAATGCCCATCTAAGCCAACTCTTTTAAATTTCCCTTTTTTATAAGACAACAAACCATCTCCCTGTGTGCCAATCCATAAAGTGCTGTCAGGACTTTCAGCAAGTGAAAATATAACATTTGATTTAAAAACATCTGTATTTCTTTTATTAAAAACAGTAAATTTTGCTCCATCAAACCTTATCAATCCATTAAAACTTGCTATCCACAAATAATGATTATGAGTTTGTATAATACTTAATAAAACATCAGAAGGTAAACCGTTTTCAGTAGTCCAATTATCTATAATATATTGTGAAACTTTTATTGGAGTGGCGTTATCAATTACTTTATTTTGAGACCATATAGGATTAAAAATAAATGTAAATAAAAATATTAAAACAAATACTGATTTTTTACTGAACATATAATAAGCTTTTAATCATAAATTAATTCTGTTCATAATATTTTAAAATACAAAAATAATATAAAAAAATAGTAATAATAAATTTTTATCTAAAAAATAAAATTAAAATATTAAATTAACATAAGTATTATAGTTGATTTGGATTTCCTGACATAGCACAATTTCATTTCTCATAACTACATACATTGTAGTCTATTAGTTATAAACATAAATTAAAGAATATAGATTTTCAAAATATAACAATGAGAAAACAAGTGTAAGGAAATAATAATGAATGTATCCAATAATATACTAATATGAATACAATTAAAGATAGATTATAACGAATAGAAGTGGCACTATTAATGAAAACAGGAATAGCCTAAAATCCTGATAGTTCAGTAAATCAAAAATTATGAAATCCTTTAGAATTGGGAAACCTGGAGGATTTCAATAGAATGGATTTTGAAACTGGAAACTCATACACTGTTAAATAATAAAAATTTAACAAAAAAAAGTATTCAAAATAAATATCTAACATGGTGAATTAAAAACTCAAAAACATCAAAATTTTCAATTTTTACATATTAAGTTTTAAAAATATAAACAGCTAAATATTAACCCTGTTAAATAAAATCATAAATTTTAATTTCGTGAAGCAATATTATTTCACAGGGTAAACCCTATTAAATAAAATCATAGATTTTAATTTCAGATTTCCTGACCCAGCAGGAAAACTGACTGACACCTAAAAAACAGAC
>CAYNBX010000023.1:0-14452 GCA_964395505.1 uncultured Bacteroidales bacterium
CATCGTTTAGGGCGTGGACTACCAGGGTATCTAATCCTGTTTGCTCCCCACGCTTTCGCGCCTCAGCGTCAGTAGTGTTCCAGAAGATTGCCTTCGCTTTTGGTATTCCTAGTTATCTCTACGGATTTTACCCCTACACAACTAATTCCATCTTCCCCTCCCAGACTCTAGCCTGACAGTTTTGGAAGCAGTTCTATGGTTAAGCCATAGGATTTCACTTCCAACTTATAAGCCCGCCTGCGCGCGCTTTACGCCCAGTGATTCCGAGTAACGCTTGCACCCTCCGTATTACCGCGGCTGCTGGCACGGAGTTAGCCGGTGCTTATTCATAAAGTACCTTCAGCCCCCGACACGTCGGGGGAGTTATCCCTTTATAAAAGCAGTTTACAACCCATAAGGCCGTCTTCCTGCACGCGGCATGGCTGCGTCAGAGTTGCCTCCATTGCGCAATATTCCTTACTGCTGCCTCCCGTAGGAGTCTGGTCCGTGTCTCAGTACCAGTGTGGGGGATAATCCTCTCAGAACCCCTAGACATCTTTGCCTTGGTGAGCCTTTACCTCACCAACTAGCTAATGTCACGCATGCCCATCTATAACCGCCGAAACTTTAATACTATTATTATGCAATATTAGTATTTTATGGGGTATTAATTCAGATTTCTCTGGGCTATTCCCCGGTTAAAGGTAGGTTGCATACGCGTTACTCACCCGTGCGCTACTCGTTTTCGATACAAGTACCGAAATTACCGTTCAACTTGCATGTATTAAGCCTGCCGCTAGCGTTCATCCTGAGCCAGGATCAAACTCTTCATTGTAATAATTTTTGTTTAATGTCTCAAGATTTACTCTTTATCCTAATATTTTTTTGCATATTCACAAATTCAATTAGAATAATATTTGCTACTATTAGACTTTTCTTCAATTTTTTCAAAGAACTTTTTTATCTTCTTTTAAAATTCCCATTTTTTATCTTTTTAAATGGGTCTGCAAAGTTAATACTTTATTTTATATCTTCAAATATTTTTCTTATTTTTTTTAAAGTTTTTATTAACTTTTTTATCAATCTAAAATAAACGCTTTATTTTAAAAGCGGCTGCAAAGTAAATACTAATTTTTTCATTAAACAAACTTTTTTAATTTATTTTTAATATATTTTTAATATATTTTTAATTGTATAGATATCAAGATTTTAACTGCATAGATACCAATTTATATGAGCAATAATATCATTTTTTTATAAACTAATATTTTAAAAATTGACCTTTTAATAAGGATAAAAAATCATAAAAAAACCTCTAAAAGCTTATGCAAATTGGATTGTGTATTATTACCTACTGAGTTAAGTCGGTTTTTAATAAGAATATAAAAAAACAATAACAGTTCTATCAGTCTCTGTTTTTTTATAATACCTGATGCTCTTCAAATTTCAACATTCATTAAGAGAATTTAAGAATATATTTACAATTATTCCTAAATTTGCCTGATAAATTGAAAATCTATTATTTTAACATGATTGATTTTTATATCTCATATAACAAACAAAGAGTTATTAATAATAACTTCAAATCTATATTTTAGATTATTCTATGTTTTCACACAAACAGTTTATTTCGGAGTTTATGAAATAATAGTTATTTAACAGATAATCTGTAAATCATTCAGGTTGCAATTAAGGGCATTTGACTCTTATTTCTATATTGTAATTTTTAAAATACAACTACAATGAAACATATAAAATTAATTTTTTTATCATTTGTTATAATGGTTTTTGGTTTAGTTTTTAAAACTAACTATGTTATCGCTCAACATATTAATAATGTTGATAAAGAACAAATAGGAAGTAAATTTTTTACAGGTGGGAATTTTGGATTTCAATTTGGCTCAATAACACTTATTGATATTTCACCACTTATAGGCTATAAAATAACTGAAGACTTTGCTGTTGGTACTGGATTAACTTATCAATATTATTATGATAAAAATTATAATTTTAAAATTAATATTTATGGGGGAAGGATTTTCGCAAGATATTATTTTTTAGAAAATTTATTTGCTCATACTGAACTTGAAGCTTTAAGATATTATTACAATTATAATCCAAATATATGGGAAGATAATAAGGTTAATGTAACTAATATTTTAGTAGGTGGAGGATATCGGCAATATCTTGGGAGGCATTTATATGCAATTGCCACTATATTATGGAATCTTAATGAATCTCCTTATTCTCTTTATAAAAATCCAATCATAAGGGTGGGTATAAATGTAGGCTTATAGATATATAATAAATAACAATAACCTTAAATGAGAGATTTTATATATAAAATCTCTCATTTAAGGTTATAATCACTTTTCAGGAATATTTCTTAAAACTTCAATTGTAAGTCTCCAAAATTTTTTTACAGTTTCAATATCAATTCTTTCATCAGGTGAATGAACATCTTTGAGTGTTGGTCCAAATGATATCATATCCATTGTTGGATATTTTTCAAGAAATAAGCCGCATTCAAGTCCTGCATGAATAGAACGAACAATAGGTTTTTTATTGAATAATTTTTTATAAGCATTTTCAGTGATATATAATATTTCTGATTTAGGATTTGGAGTCCAGCCAGGATAACCGTCTGAATGTTCTACTTTAGCTCCTGCAAGAAGGAATACACTTTCAACCATATTAGCAATATCATATTTTGAAGAATCCACATCACTTCTCTGACTTGTTGTAACTAATATTTTATTGTCTTTGATAAATTTAACTGAAGCTAAATTTGTTGAAGTTTCAACCATTCCTTTCATTTTGTAACTCATTGCTATCACTCCGTGAGGACAAGCATACAAAGCATTTAATAAACTATTTTGCGTTTTTTTATCAATCACCATCTCTGGCATCTCAGTTTTTTCAATAGAAAGTGATAATTCAGGTTCAGTAATAGCTAATTCATTTTTAACATCTTCAGTATATTTATTGAAATACTTTTTAAAATTATCCTTATTTTCTGCTGGTATTATAATTGATGCAAAAGCCTCACGAGGAATGGCATTCCTTAAATTACCTCCGTCAAAATTGTTAAGCCTTAAATTGAATTTATTAGAAGCATTCCACAAAAAACGGTTTAAAATTTTATTAGAATTTCCTAATCCTTTATTGATGTTGTCACCTGAATGTCCTCCTTTTAAACCTTTTACATTAACCTTGTAAGCAATAGAATTATCAGGAACTTTTTCTTTATCATATTTGAAATTAGCAATAGTATCGATTCCTCCAGCACATCCTATAAAAAGTTCTCCTTCATCTTCTGAGTCAAGATTAATCAAAGTTTTTCCTTCAATAAATCCTGGTTTTAATGCAAAAGCACCTGTCAATCCAGTTTCTTCATCTACAGTAAATAAGCATTCAATAGGTCCATGTTCAATATTATTACTTGTCAAAACAGCCAATTCAGTCGCAACACCAATTCCATCATCAGCGCCAAGTGTTGTACCCTTTGCTTTTACCCAATTTCCATCAATATAAGGCTGAATAGGATCTTTTTCAAAATCATGTTCAACATCTTTATTCTTTTCACAAACCATATCTATATGGCTTTGAAGCACAATGCTTTTAACGTTTTCCCTACCTTTAGTTGCAGGTTTTTTAATTAAAACATTTCCAATTTCATCTCTTTTGGTTTCTAAATTATGTTTTTTGCCAAAATCAACAAGAAATTTAGTGATTTTTTCTTCTTTTTTTGAAGGACGGGGTATTTGACATATTTCTTCAAAATATCTCCAAACCAAATTTGGTTCTAAATTACCTAACACATTATTCATAATATTTATTTTTTTAGTTTCTAATAACAGCAAAAATATATGATTTTATTGAAAACTTAAGTTTAATTTTTAGATATTTGTACTAAATAAATTATTTAATCATTTAAAAAATATCATTATGTATAAATATGAATATTTAAAAGGATTTGTAAAAGACATCTTTACTAAAATTGGATGTAATAAGAAGGATGCATACCAGGTTGCTGATGTTTTATTAGAAGCTGAGTTAAGAGGAATCAATTCTCATGGTCTTATCAGGATAAAAGATTACCTAAGATTATGGAAAGAAGGCAGGATAAATACTAAGCCAAACATAAAAATAGTATATGAAACTCCAGGGACAGCAGTCATTGATGGAGATAAAGGTTTAGGAATGGTAGTAGCAGGTAAGGCAATGGAAACTGCAATAGAAAAAGCTAAAGCCTGTGGAACAGGGTGGGTATCTGTTCGCAATTCAAATCATTTTGGTATAGCAGCTTATTATTCAATGATGACTCTTAAACATAATATGATAGGCATCTCAATGACTAATGCAAATCCTTCAGTTGCTCCTACTTTTTCAATTGAAAGGCTCTTAGGCACTAATCCTATTTCAGTATCCATCCCTGCTGATAAACAACCTGCATTTGTTGCTGATTTTGCAACAACTCCAATACCAAGAGGCAAACTTGTTGTTATGCATAAAAAAGGATTAAAAGCTCCTTTAGGATATGTTCAGGATAAGAATGGAAAACCAAGCACAGACCCTAACATTCTGGCTGATGGTGGAGCAATTGTTCCACTTGGCGGCGACAGACTTCACGGTAGTAATAAAGGTTATTGTTTAGAAGCTATTGTTGATATTCTTTCAGGTTTACTTTCAGGTGCAAATTATGGCCCCTGGGTCCCTCCAATTGCAGCTTATCTGCCTTTAAAAGACAAAAAAGTTGGAAAAGGAACTGGACATTTTTTAGGAGCTATACGCATTGACGCCTTTCAACCTGCTGATGAATTTAAAAAGAAAATGGATGATTGGATAATAACATTTAGAAATGCCAAACCCGCTGAAGGTCATAAAAAGGTATTAATACCAGGTGACCCAGAAAGAGAATTAAAAAAACAAAAACTTAAAAAAGGAATTGATATCTTGCCTGCTGTAATTAATGATATTAAAAAAATAAGCCAGGAACTTGGAATTGAGTTTCTAACAGATGAGTAAAAATAAGATTAAAGATAAAATCTATGTGATATTATTGTTTAGATTTATTTAAAATATTAAACATCAATATTTTTAAATTCAGCAATAGTTTCTGAAGGATTTTTTGATGAAAAAATTGAATTTCCAGCAACTAAAATATTAGCACCAGATTTAATAAGTTTTTTTGCATTTGATAAATTAACTCCTCCATCAATTTCTATTAATGCTGAAGAATTTTTATCTACAATTAGTTTTTTTAGTCTTTCAATTTTGGAATAAGTATTATCAATAAATTTTTGTGCACCAAATCCAGGGTTAACAGACATAATCAAAACTAAATCAACGATAGAGATAATATCTTCTAAAACATTAACATTTGTATGCGGATTAAGAACAACACCAGCTTTTGCTCCAATATCTTTAATTGTATTCACAGTTCTATTTAAATGTGTACAAGCTTCGAAATGTACACTAATAATATCAGCACCGGCTTTTCTAAACCGTTCTAAATATCTATCAGGGTTAATAATCATTAAATGAACATCCAGAGGTTTATGAGCATATTTTTTAATAGATTTAATGATAGGGATACCAAAAGAAATATTAGGCACAAAAACTCCGTCCATTACATCAAGGTGAAACCAATCAGCAGGACTTGTATTTAACATTTGAATTTCTTTTTTCAAAACTGCAAAGTCAGCAGAAAGCAATGAAGGAGCAAGCAGATAATTCATAAAAAAGGATAAAAATATCTATTAAAAATAAAATTTCTACAAAAATAAATTAAACAAACGAATTGAACATTTGTTTGTTAAAAAATTTATCCGAGATAGCTTTTAAGTATTTTACTTCTGGAAGTTTGTTTCAATCTTCGGATAGCCTTTTCTCTAATTTGACGAACACGTTCACGTGTTAAATTAAATTTTCCGGCAATTTCTTCCAATGTATGCTGATGATTACCATCTAAGCCAAAATATAATCTTAGCACATCAGCTTCACGTGAATTGAGAGTAGAAATAGCTCTTCCTATTTCTTTTTTCAAGGAATCATATAATAATTCATCTTCAGGAGTTGGGGTTTCGTCGCTTCTCAGCACATCGTACATAGTATTATCTTCATCTTGAATCAAAGGTGCATCCATAGAAATATGTCTTCCTGCATTTTTAATAGACTCCTTAACTTCTCTTTCACTAATATCTAAAAGTTTTGCAATTTCGCCAGGATTTGGTTTTCTTTCAAACTTTTGTTCTAAGCGAGCAGAAGCTTTCTTGATTTTATTAATAGAGCCAATTTTATTAAGAGGTAAACGAACTATACGGGATTGTTCAGCCAAAGCTTGAAGAATTGACTGCCTTATCCACCAAACAGCATAAGAAATAAATTTAAATCCCCGTGTTTCATCAAATCTTTGAGCAGCTTTAATCAAACCAAGATTGCCTTCATTTATCAAATCAGGCAAGCTTAAGCCCTGATTTTGATATTGCTTTGACACTGAAACAACAAAACGCAAATTAGCTTTTGTAAGTTGTTCTAAAGCTTTTGTATCACCTTGTTTTATTCTTTGAGATAAAGCAACTTCCTCATCAGCACTAATTAAATCAACCTTGCCTATCTCCTGAAGATATTTTTCTAAAGAAACAGTGTTTCTGTTTGTAAGTTGTTTAATAATTTTTAATTGTCTCATATATAAACTTTAAAAATCTATAACATTTTACGAAATATTATTGTTTTTGTTACAATAAGTTAATGCCTTTCAGGTTTGGGAAGTAATACTTTTCTTGATAATCTATATTTACCTGTTTTTTTATCAATATCAATTAGCTTAACATCAATTTCATCATTAACATGCAAAACGCTTCTAACATCTTTTAGTCTGGTCCAATCAATTTCTGAAATATGCAGCAAGCCTTCTTTTCCAGGTAATATTTCAACAAAAGCACCATACGAAGTTATTGCTTTAACTTTACCTTTATAAACTTTCCCCAGTGTAGGCACAGCGACAATTCTTTCAATTTTTTCTTTCACAGCTTCTATTGATTTTTTATCAACAGCAATAATGTCAACAATACCTTTATCACCAACCTCTTCAATAACAATAGTTGAATTTGTTTCTTTTTGAAGTTCCTGAATTACTTTACCTCCAGGGCCAATAATTGCGCCAATAAATTCTTTATCTACAATCATTTTAACAACTCTTGGGACAAAAGGTTTATAATCATCACGAGGTTTAGTAATTACTTTAGCCATCTCATCAAGAATATGTATCCTTCCTATTTTTGCACGTTCCAAAGCTTGTTTAAGGATTTCATAAGATAAGCCTTCTGTTTTAATATCCATCTGGCAAGCAGTAATTCCATCTCTTGTGCCAGTTACTTTAAAATCCATATCTCCAAAATGATCTTCTTCTCCTAAAATATCAGATAATACAACATATTTATTTGTTTCTTTATCAGTAATCAAGCCCATTGCAATACCAGCCACTGGTTTTTTAATTTTAACACCTGCATCCATAAGTGCTAAACAACCAGCACAAACAGTTGCCATTGAAGAAGAACCGTTTGATTCTAGAATATCTGAAACGACCCTTATTGTATATGGATTTTCTTCTTCTGAAGGCATCACATATTTTAGAGCTCTTAAAGCTAAATTCCCATGACCTATCTCTCTTCTGCTTATTCCTCTATTAGGTCTAACTTCACCTGTTGAGAAAGCAGGGAAATTATAATGTAAAATAAAATCGTTTTTCCCTTCAATCACAGCACCGTCTATAACCTGTTCATCTAATTTAGTACCTAAAGTAACTGTTGACAAAGATTGGGTTTCCCCACGGGTAAAAACTGCTGAACCATGAGCTGCAGGCAAATAATCTACTTCACACCATATTTCACGTATTTGATCTTCCTTACGCCCATCTATACGGACATTTTCATTAAGAATCAAATTTCTTACAGCTTCCCTTTCCACCTCATGGAAATAACGTTCAAACATTGAAGATTTTTCCTTCTGCTCTTCTTCTGGCAAGTTATCAATAAAATTTTGTTTTATAGTATCAATAGCTTCAGCTCTTTCTTGTTTTATAATATCTTTTTTTATTATCTCATAAATTTTATCATAAAAAACTGCTTTAACTTCTTTTTTAAATTCAGGGTCATTGACTTCGTGACAATATTGTCTTTTCACTTTTGATTTTTCAATCATTTCTGCAAGTTCATTTTGAGCTTTGCATTGAATTTTTATAGCTTTATGAGCAATTTTTATAGCCTGGATCATATCATCTTCTGAAACTTCTTTCATCTCTCCTTCAACCATAACAATATTACTATCAGAAGCACCCACCATAATATCGATATCTGTATCTGGTATTTCAGAAATTAAAGGGTTTATCACGTATTCACCATTTAGTCTAGCTACTCTAACTTCGGAAATAGGACCATCAAAAGGGATATCAGATACCATAATAGCGGAAGAAGCTGCAAGGCAAGCCAGAGCATCTGGCATAGTATCTTTGTCTGCTGAAATTAAAGTAACCTGAACCTGAATTTCTGCATGAAAATCAGCAGGGAATAAAGGTCTTAAGGCTCTATCTACTAATCTTGAAATTAATATTTCGTTTTCTGAAGGTCTTGATTCTCTTTTAAAGAAACCACCCGGAAACCTGCCGGCAGCAGCATATTTTTCTCTATAATCAACAGAAAGAGGTAAAAAATCTACATTCTCAGCAGCTTCTTTTTTGGCACATACTGTTGCTAACAACATAGTATCCCCCATCTTAACTACAGCTGAACCATCTGCTTGTTTTGCTAATTTCCCTGTTTCTATTGAAATGATTCTACCATCTCCTAAATCAAATGATTTTGTTATTCCTAACATTATTTATATTTTAAATTATTATTTTATCAAAAAAAATTTTTAAAAAATAATGTATAAAAAGTATGATATTATAAAACATTAAGTGACTGCATTTTAAAATATCCCCTATAACACCAAAAAAGGCAATTGTATTAATTGCCCCTTCATAAATATTTTAATTATTATGAATCTATTTTCTAAGTCCTAATTTCTTTATAATTGTTCTATACCTTCCTATGTCTTTAGCCTTTAAATAATCAAGCATTTTTCTTCTTTTACCAACAAGTAGTACTAAAGAACGACGCGTAAATAAATCCTTTTTATTAGTTTTAAGATGTTTGGTGAGATGTTTGATTCTGTGAGTAAACAATGCTATTTGTCCTTCTGCTGAACCTGTATCAAACTCCGATTTACCAAATTCCTTAAAAATACCCTTCTTGATTTCAGTTGTTAAATACATACTTTTTATTTTATTATCTTATTTTAAAATTTTGACTGCAAAATTAATAATTTTATTGTATAATCACAATATTTTGATTTTTTTTTAAAATTAATTTTTCAAAAATAAATTCATTAAAAACCATAGCTCAACTTTAAGTATATTTTAATAATTTTGTACGCATCAAGAAATATTAAATTTATTTATGAAAAATAACAAAATAAGAAATACGGCAGTAATAATTATATTATTATTATTTGCAATTCCATGCATTGCCGGTTTTGATATAAAATCCAAGGCAATCATTGGACATTGGTATTCTCAAGATAAGTCATATATAGTAAAAATATTCGAAACAAACAATAAATTCTACGGGAAAATAACCTGGTTAAAGTATCCTAATGATGAATATGGCAGACAACGTACTGATAAAAATAACCCTGATGAGCATTTAAAGAATAGACATATCAGGGGATTAATAATTTTAAATGACTTTGTTTATTATAAAAACAATATTTGGGATAATGGTACAATTTATTCACCTAAGATTGGTAAGACTTATAGCTGTATAATGACTTTAATTGATAAAAATAAACTTGAAGTAAGAGGATATAAGGGTATTCCTATGTTTGGGAAAACAGCAATCTGGACACGTATAAAATAATCTATTTTTTTATTCTTCCATTCTTCTGATTTATTATAAATAAAATAGCGTATAAGTTTTTTTATGGAACTTATACGCTATTATCACATTCTTTTTCTTAAGCTTCTCAATTCATAAAAAATTGATATTATTTTCATAAATAAAGTTGCGACTAAAAAGATTACAAGCAAATTAACCTTGATTAGAATAAGATTTCTTAAAAAAATAAAGATATTCTGAATTTCCTATAAATCGAAACAAGCTGTGAGAATTTTTTTTACAGCCTCTGTCTTATAAGTGAATTTTTCAGTTTAATCATTTTAAGTGTTTGTTATTCATCAATTTGTTTAATTTCAAACTAAACAAATTATTTTAGTGTTAATTAAGGTATGCATTTATAAACTGGTACTATGGACAAAAATATTTTCATCCTAATCTGTATATAAAACCAAATCCTTCTAAACCAATACCATTCTTATTAAAACATGCATAATCCTAAATTTTAACGTTCTGATCTATAATTTTTTTTAAAATTATCACTCCTCTCCCTAGCTTGACTTACTTTGATACTTCGTTCGTTTAATTCAGTACCATTTAATTTGTTGATAGCTTCTTTAGCTTCATCTTCGTTTGGCATGTCAACAAAGCCAAACCCTTTGCTCCTTCCTGAGTATTTATCAGTAATTACTTTTGCTGAACTTACTTCCCCATACTCTTCAAAGACTTCTTTTAATTTTTCTTCATTAACATTGTAATGAAGATTTCCTACATAAATGTTCATAATAAAATATATTAATAATTAAATTTGCTGCAAAGATAATTTATTTTATTATAAAACAATTTAAATTAATGAAAAAAAAATAATAATGCTTAAAATCAAAATATAAAATTTACAATTGTTAAATTTCTAAATTGTTTATCCAATTGGATAAGTATTCTACGAGATTTCACGAGTGAATAATGCTTTGCATTTAATCTTCTATTTATTTCTCTATCTGAAATGTTAAATTTTCAATTACTTATGATTAATGACAAGTAAAAGTATAGAATTCCGATAACAAAGGACTAATAAAAAATATAATATCTCCCCTCTTATCACCTATTACATATTACTTTAAAAGGGCAGTATTTGCAGTTTTCAATCTTATCAGTTTGGTTAAAAGGAATCTTGTTATTAAAAATTTTGATTATCAATTCTCTTATCTTTTCTTCAATTTTATCATAAGTCTTCTCATTAATAAACTTTGTTTCAGGTACAACAACTTTCATCAAACCATTACTTAACTTTCTAAATGATATAATACCTGACTCAATATTTCTCAAATCAGGATGATTTTGATGAAATAAATAAACATACATTAACAATTGAAAACTTTTTGCAAACTTACTTTCTTCAAGTAAATCTCCCCAATCTTTAACATTTAATTCATTTTTTTTAGTAAAACCTGTTTTATAATCAATAATTCTTAAATTATCTCCAACAAAGTCAATACGGTCGATTTTACCTTTTAAGTTCACGTATAATGTTGGTTTAGTATCATCATTATCTTCAATTCTCAATGGACTTTTAAAAGTCTGTTCAAGATATTTTATAATTAGAGATTCCCCTTGTTTTTCAATTTTATCAATAAATTTAATTTCTTGTTTTAAAAAATTTCTTACAAAGATATTTGCAACTCTCACTATTAACAGGTTTTTCCCATAATTCACATCACCATTTTCATAATGTTTTTTAAAGCTTTTCTTTGTCAATGATTCCACTTTCTGTATCATCTGTTTTACAATATCTTTTGTTAATTTAACATTTAAAAAAGGTTGGTAAAGAACATACAATACCTCATGAATCACAGTGCCAAGAGTAGCAGCCTCAATATTTTCCTCAACTTCTTCTTCTTCGCTTAGCCCGGCAATTTCTTTAAAGTAAAATTGTAAAGGACAATTTATATATGTATTTAATGAACTTGCAGAGAAACCAGAAGCAGCTATTTTCATCAACTTATTAAGTACATCCTCAGTTTTATAAATTTTAATTGAATAATCAATTGAACTTTTAACAGGCGGCACACTTAAAAGTTCTTCATGAATTTTAATATTTGAATTATATTTTGGCAGCTCATTAATTATTTGAGTAACAAATCTGCTTTTATCCCCACCTCCTAACTGGTCAGATTCGGTGTTATACAACAGATATATATTTTTACTCTTCTGCAATAAACGATAGAAATGATAAGCATAAATAGCTTCTTTATCTTTATAAATTGGCAGGTTAAATTTACGCCTAATGTCATAAGGAATAAAAGAATTCTGGTTTCTTTGTTGAGGTATAATACCTTCATTTACTGAGAGCATTATCACTGTTTCAAAATCAAGGGTTCTTGTCTCTAACATACCCATAAACTGTATTCCTTCTAAAGGCTCCCCATAAAATGATATTGAACTATTATTGACAAATTGATTGAAAATACTACGAAGAGTCTTCAACTTTACTTTGACTTTATGGTCAGACAACAAAACTTTTATCCTCTTAATTATCTTTGCAAAACTGAAAAGATACTCCAACTCAATTTTATCATTTTTTGAAACATCCTGATTTTCTGAATTATATTTTTGTTTAATTATAGCATCACGTAAATCATTGATTAACATTAAACAATCATCTAAAGCTTTTAAAGAATTATCCTGCCAGTTATTAAATAAATGTTTAATAATTTTAAAAAAACTTTGATCTGTCTTTGAAAATATTGACTTCAAATCATTTAATGTAAAAAATATTTTATTTGAAGATTGAACCTCTTGAATTATTTTATTTAAAATAGAGGACTCATTATCTGAAATAATATCTTTTAACTTAAAAATATAAGGATGATGAAGAATTTTCAAAACATCTTTGTAATAAAATTCCAAATCCTTTTCAGATTGAATGTTACTAAATCTTTGTTGGTTTTCGTGAAGAGTAAACAATTCATCAAAAAGTTCGAAAACAGGGGTTAATTTCAAAGGCAATCCCATTGTAACATTAAAAGTTTTGATATTTTCGGGTACTGCATTTAATACAGGTATCAAAAGGTTTTCATCAGAAAGCACTACAGCAGTGTTTTGCTGTTTGTTATTATCCATATTTGTTTCTGAAAGAATTTGACCAACAATACGAGCCTGACCAATATTTTTAGGAACACCTATAATTGTAATATCTTTTTTATCATTAGAAAAATTATCTTCAATCCATTTAACATTATGCTTATTGAATTTATCAATATATTTTCTAATAAACTTTCCAGCTTCCTGAATAATAATTTTATTGTCTTTTTTATTTTGTTTATCATTCAAATAATATTCATCAGCATCCCATAATATTTCAGCTTTATCATTATCAATCAAATATTTTATAATTTTTTCTTCTGCAGAACTAAGTGCATTAAATCCCACAAAAATTATTTTATTCCATTCTAAAGATTTTGATTCTATTTGTTCTGCCAGTTTTCTATATGCTAAGCCTTTATAAGCAAAGTTTTTTTTAGACAATCTATTATTTAATATTGAGTAATATTTATTAAGCGAATTAAAAAATTTTAAGTATTTTTTTTCAAATTCAGTTAATGGTTTATTGTTTAGGTTCCAAACAGCAATAGCTTTTGCATCATTTAAATAGCTGAAGATTTTTTCAGGTTCAACAAGGTATAAATCTATTTCATTAAAATCATTCAAAAGAATCTGTGCCCAGTTTATAAACTCATCAATAGGTTGTGCATTTTCTTTTTCAATTGTTTTGTGAGTATCATACAAATCAAATAATAATGATATGGGGTCAATAATTTGCATGCCAGAGATTTCGCATATAAAATCCTCAATTGAATACATAGCTGGTGCCCATATATTTTTATCAATTTTTTTAGCAAGATATTTTTTCAGGAAAAGACTTGCCCTACGGTTTGGCAGAACAATACAAATATCGCTTAGGTTTTGCTTATACTTTTCATAAATATAAGCTGCTGTTTTTTCTAAAAAAGTCTGCATATATTTTTCTTAATGATGAGTTTTAATTTGTAATATATGGAAATAGTTCATTCCTGAGTTATTAATAATATGAAACATCCATAATCAAAGGAATTTTAGATTTTTAGATTTTAGATTTAATTTGTACACTTAACTTGAATGATTATATAATGAAATTGGAAATTAGAAATTAGAAATTGGGAAAAAACTTACTATTAGAAGCATAACTTCAAATATCTAATATCTAATTTCAAACATTACTAATATTTTTTTAAGATAAATATTTAATAATAAGTTATATACAAAAATATAAACACATGAAACATAATAAACTATCAATAATTAGTGTCTGTTTTTAAAGTCGGTGTTTGATTCAGAATGTTCGAGTTCGAGGCTTGCGAAGTCTTTAAAATCAGGGAGTTTACTTTTGTAAATGACTGTTTTAAAGACGAGCATAACGAAGAAATCGGACATTATGGACAAACACTAATTAATCTTATTATTTAATTGAGATTTTTTTAACATTTTTTTTGCTTTTAATA
>CAYNBX010000024.1:0-13830 GCA_964395505.1 uncultured Bacteroidales bacterium
ATAATTTATTTTAAATATTTTTTATTATTAATTTTATATTATATTTTTGTTAAAAATAAATTTATATTGATAATTAAGTGTATTATTGCAAACTTTTTTAAATTTTTAAATTAATAAAATAATTATGAGTTATATAAATTTTGACAAAGAACAATTAATTAATTTAGAATATTCTTTAAAGAGAGAGCTTTTGCGTTCAAACAGAGCAGGTTCTTATGCAAATTCAACAATCATTAATTGCAATACACGTAAATATCACGGTTTGCTGGTAGTTCCACAGCCTGCAATTGACGAAGGCAATCATGTTTTATTGTCATCATTAGACGAGACAATAATTCAAAAGGATGCTGAATTTCATTTAGGCATACATAAATATAAAGGTGGTGTATATCAACCTAAAGGACATAAATATGTCAGGGATTTTGTTACAGAGCCTATACCTAAACTAACTTACAGAGTAGGAGATGTTGTTTTGACTAAAGAAATGATATTTTCTACAAATGCTGATAGGATGCTTATAAAATATACACTTGAACAAGCCCATTCTATTACAAAGTTAAGATTTAAACCTTTTCTTGCATTCAGGAATGTTCATGCTCTTAGCAAAGCAAACAACTTTGTGGAAAAGAAATATGAGAAAATACCAAATGGCATAAAATTAAGAATGTATTCAGGTTATTCATACCTTTATATGCAGTTTTCAAAATCTGTTGAATATACTCATATTCCTGACTGGTATTACAATATTGAATATGATAAAGAAAGAGAAAGAGGCTATGAATATTTAGAAGATCTTTATGTTCCCGGTTTTTTTGAAGTTTCAATAAAAAAAGGACAGAGTATCTTTTTCTCAGCAGGCACTAAAGAAATTAAACCTGCATCTTGCAAAAAGCTTTTTAATAACGAACTTAAAAGAAGAATTCCCCGCGACAGCTTTGAAAATTGTCTTATTAATTCAGCACAACAATTTATTGTTAAAAAAGAAAAGAAAACTGAAATTATTGCAGGGTTTCCATGGTTTGGTACCTGGGGCAGAGACACTTTTATTTCTTTACCAGGATTAACCTTAGCTACTGGTGACCCTAAAACTTCCAAAGCAGTTATTGACACAATGATATCTCAATTAAAAGGTCCTTTATTCCCAAATATTTGCAAAGGTCAAAATTCAGTTTATAATTCTATTGATACTTCTTTGTGGTTCTTCTGGGCTCTGCAGCAATATTCTGAATTTACTGACAATAAAAATCTTATCTGGAAAGAATATGGAAAGAAAATGAAAATGATATTAAATGCTTTTAGAGAAGGAACAGAGTTTAATACTAAGATGCTTGATAACGGATTATTATATACAGGAGAAACAGGTAAAGCAATAACGTGGATGGATGCTGTTGTTGCAAGGAAACCTGTAACACCAAGAATTGGATTGCCCGTCGAAGTAAATGCTTTATGGTATAATGCAATTATGTTTAGCCTTGAAGTGGCAAAATTGGCTGAAGACAATAAGTTTGTTAAAGAATGGAAAAATATTGCTGAAAAAATTCCTGATTCTTTTAAGAAAACATTCTGGGATAAAGATAAGACTTATCTCGCTGATTATGTTAATGGAGAATATAAAAATTGGGATGTAAGACCTAATCAAGTAATTGCAACATCATTACCTTATACACCTATTGATGAACGTATTAGAGCTAGCGTTTTGGAAATTGTTAAAAAAGAATTACTAACACCAAGAGGCTTACGTTCGCTTTCTCCTAAAAATCCAAATTACAAAGGTGTATGTTTTGGCAATCAAGCTTTACGTGATCTTGCTTATCATCAGGGTACAGTATGGCCCTGGCTATTAGGGCATTTTGCAGAGGGTTATTTGAAAGTTTATAAGAAAAAAGCTCTACCTTTTATCAATAAAATATATTTGGGTTTTGAAAAAGTAATGGGAGAACATGGTATAGGAACAATATCCGAAATCTATGATGGTGATCCTCCATATACTCCAAGGGGTTGCATATCACAAGCCTGGAGTGTTGCAGAATTGTTGAGAATAGGTTATCTGATAAAAAAATATGAAGATAAATAATTTTATGTTTTTTTATAATTTAATAAAAATAGTTAATCAATTATTAATAAAAAATAAATGAAGGTATTGATGTTCGGGTGGGAATTTCCGCCTCATATAACAGGAGGATTAGGGACAGCATGTTTCGGCATAACAAATGGACTTTTAAAGCAGGGTGTTGAAGTGTTATTTGTAGTGCCTAAGGCTTATGGAGATGAAAATCAGAAAGCTGTGAGGTTAATAAATGCAAGTGATATTATTGTTGATAGTAAACAATCAAAATATCAGGAGTATTGGAAACATATCAAATATATGGAGATAGGGTCTAACATAATACCTTATGTGAGCCCTGAAGAATTTGATAAAATTGTTAATGGGAAAAAATCAAATTCAAAAACTGAAACAAATTCTGTTTTATCAAAACATTTTACATTCTCAGGTAAATATGGCAAAAATTTGATGGCAGAGATTTCTCGTTATGCTTTGGTTGCCTCTGCTGTTGCAGCTTCTAATAGTTTTGATGTCATTCATTCTCACGACTGGCTGACTTATCCAGCTGGCATTGCCTCTAAAAAAGTCAGCGGCAAACCTTTAGTAGTTCATATTCATGCTACTGAATTTGACCGTTCAGGAGAAAATATTAATCAAAATGTATATGATATTGAACGAAAAGGCATGGAAGAAGCTGACAAGGTTATTGCTGTTAGTAATTTAACACGTAAAACTGTTATTGAGCGTTACGGAATAAATCCAGACAAAGTTTTTACTGTTCATAATGCAGTCGAACCTATAGAAAAAACAAAATTAAAAGATACCCAAAAGTATATAAAAGAAAAAATTGTTACATTTCTTGGGCGTGTTACTTTTCAAAAAGGTCCTGATTATTTTGTGGAAGCTGCTAAAAAAGTCCTGGATCATGATGATAATGTTAGATTTGTGATGGCTGGCTCTGGTGATATGTTAAATAAAATGGTAAAACGTGTTGCTCAGCTAAGGATTGCATCTAAGTTCCATTTTACAGGTTTTCTAAAAGGAGATGATGTTGACAGAATGTTTGCTATGAGTAGTGTATATGTTATGCCATCTGTGTCAGAGCCTTTTGGGATTTCCCCTCTGGAAGCTATGCAATCAAATGTGCCTGTTGTAATTTCTAAACAATCAGGTGTTTCTGAAGTTTTAAAACACGCTTTGAAAGTTGATTTCTGGGATATAGATGCTTTATCTGATTATATTTACGGCTTGCTTCATTATGACGCTCTTTCAAAGATGTTTGTAAAATATGGTAAACAAGAAGTAGAAAATTTAAAATGGGAAAATGCTGCTAAAAAAATTATTGAAGTTTACAAAAAAGCTATTAATACTAAATAAATTAAATTAAATTAACCATTTAGAAATAATTATAAAATAAAAAATATGAGATCTATTTGTTTTTATTTTCAGGTACATCAGCCATTCAGGCTTAGAACTTATCGTTTTTTTGATATTGGTAAAAATCATAATTATTATAATGATTATGAAAATAGGCTTATAGCCCGAAGAGTTGCTGATAAATGCTACTTGCCTATGAATAAAGTTTTATTAGACCTTATCAATGAATTTGGTTCTGCTTTTAAAATAAGTTTTTCAATATCCGGTACAGCTCTTGATCAGTTCGAGATGTACACACCTGAAGTCCTGGATAGTTTTAAAAAATTAGCTAAAACAGGTTGTGTAGAGTTCTTATCAGAAACTTATTCGCATTCTTTATCAGCATTAAAAAGCAAAAAAGAATTTTTTAAACAGGTTAAAGAACAAAGTAAAAAAATCGGGGATTTGTTCGGACAAAAGCCAAAGACATTCAGAAATACTGAGTTAATATATTCTGACAGCATTGGTGAAATGGCAGCTGAAATGGGCTTTGATACAATGCTGACTGAAGGAGCAAAGCATATATTGGGATGGAAAAGTCCTAATTATATGTATTGCAATGCTGTTAATCCAAAATTAAAAATATTATTGAAAAATTTTCGCTTGAGCGATGATATTGCTTTTCGTTTTTCGCAGCAAAGTTGGAAAGAATGGCCTCTTACTGCTGAAAAATTTGTTGACTGGATAAATGAAATTGATCCCAAACAAGAAGTTATTAATCTCTTTATGGACTATGAAACTTTCGGGGAACATCAGTGGAAAGAAACAGGTATCTTTGATTTTATGAAAGCTTTACCCAGAACGGTATTTTCAAAATCTAATTATAATTTTAATACTCCTTCTGAATTATCTGAAAAATTGCAGCCAGTTTCTGCAATTTATGTACCTCATCCTATCTCCTGGGCTGACGAAGAAAGAGACCTTACAGCCTGGCTCGGCAATGAACTACAAAACGAAGCTTTTGACGATCTTTACTCCATTGAAGATAAAGTTAATAATTGTGATGATAAACAAATATTAAAGGACTGGAAATATCTGCAAACAAGCGATCACTTTTATTATATGTGTACCAAATGGTTTTCCGATGGTGATGTACATAAATACTTTAACCCTTATGGAACCCCTTATGATGCTTTTATTAATTATATGAACGTATTATCTGATTTTAAAATCAGAGTTGATGATAATTTAAAAAATGTAAAAAATATTAATAAAACTGCTTCTCCTGAAATAATAAATACTGAAATTAGAAAAGTTATAAAGAAAAAATCTCCTTTAAAAAAGAAATTTAAAAATTATAAGTTTGACGATATTATTTATCTATCAAATACAAACATAAAAAAACTTTTTAAAGATGTTGATGTTAAGACAATAGTTTATGCCTTAAAAGATGCTGACCAGAATTTAGAAGATAAAATTTTATCTAATCTTGGTAAACGTGTTTTAAAAAAATACGAGTCCATAAAATTAGAATTGCATAAAATAAAAAAAACAGAGATATTAAAATGCAGAACATTGATTGAAAAAGGCATAAAAAAACTGTAAAAAATCTTAATTTGAATTTAATGATTTTTTGACATTTCTATGATAATTTCTCCCAGCTCTTATATTTTATTTTTTATATATGTTAAAAAACATAAAATTTTAACTTTGCCTTTTCTTTTAATAAAATTCCAAATTTAATATTTATGTCTGAAAACAAAATCATTAAACCTGATTATATATTTGAAACAAGCTGGGAAATTTGTAATAAAGTTGGCGGCATTTATACAGTAATATCAACAAAAGCCCTAACATTAGTAAATGAATTTAAAGATAATTATATTCTTATAGGCCCTGATGTATGGAAGGAGACTCATGAAAATCCTGAATTTATTGAAGACAAATATTTATACAGCTCGTGGAGAGAAAAAGCAGAGACAGAAGGCCTTCATTTTAGAGTAGGAAGATGGAATATTGCAGGCAAACCAATAGTTATTCTTGTTGATTTTACTCCTTATTTTTCACAGAAGAATAAAATTTTTGCTCATTTCTGGGAAAAATACAAATTGGATTCAATTGAAGGTCAATGGGATTATGTGGAACCTGCTTTGTTTGGATATGCTGCAGGCAAAATTATAGAGAGTTTTTATGAATTTAATTTATCAGCTTATGATAAAATTATAGCTCATTTTCATGAATGGATGACAGGCACTGGGATTTTGTATCTTAAGGAAAAAGTGCCGCAAGCTGCTTGTGTTTTTACAACACACGCTACTGTTCTCGGCCGTTCTATTGCTGGAAATGCCTTGCATCTTTACAAAAACCGAGATTCTTATAATTTAGACGCAATTGCTAATGATCTTGGAGTTCGTTCTAAATATTCACTTGAGAAATTAGCTGCAAATCTTAGCGATTCTTTTACTACTGTTAGTGATATCACAGCTAATGAATGTGAACAGTTTTTAAAAAAACAAGTAGATGTTATCACTCCTAACGGCTTTGAATATTCGTTTGTCCCTCCAAAAAAAAATTTTCAACAAAAAAGAAATTTTGCCAAAAATAAATTGTTTGACGTTGCAGAAGCACTATTTAATCAAAAAATTTCAGTGGGGAGCTTACTCGTAATTATTAGCGGCAGATATGAATTCAAAAATAAAGGTATTGATATTTTTATTGATGTTTTAGGAAATTTAAATAAACAGGCAAATTTACACAAAGATATTTTAGCTTTTATCACTATACCAGCTAATCATAACGGCATCAATGATAAAATTATTGAAAGAATTAATAATAAAGATTTCAAAAATCCTGTAACTGATAAATATTTGACTCATTATCTTAACAATGAAGGAGATGACCCTATTTTAAAAAGCATAAAAGCGAACGGATTAAGAAATTTACCTGAAGATAAGGTTAAAATTATTTTTGTTCCTTGTTATCTAAATGGAGAAGATGGCATTTTTAATCTCAATTATTATGATTTACTTATAGGTTTCGATATTTCTGTTTTCCCGTCTTATTATGAACCCTGGGGATATACACCTCTGGAAAGTATAGCTTTTCATATCCCAACTATTACAACAACACTTGCAGGTTTTGGTAAATGGGTAAAATCTAAATTTGCAGATCATACTAATGGCGTTTATATTATTGAAAGAACTGATGATAATGATAAAGATGTAGTTGAACAAGTTTCTAAGGATATTGTTGAATTTATAAATTTGACTGATTCTGATAAAAATAAACTTCGTGAAGATGCTTTTAATATTTCTAAAAAAGCATTTTGGGAAAATCTTATAGGGAATTATAAAAAAGCATATTCCATTGCCTTAGAGAAAGTTGAAAAACGTTCAGATCTGTTTAAAAACAAACTTTATCCTGAACATTTTATCGGTTTAAAAAAAATAAAAGATGAAAAGCCAGTCTGGGAAAAAATTTTAATAAAAACATCTTTACCTAAAAAACTAGAACCTCTCAATAAATTATCAAAAAATTTATGGTGGACATGGAACTATGAAGCTTCTGAGCTCTTTGAGATGATTGACCCAAAACTATGGAATGAATCCGAACATAATCCTATTACTCTTATTGAATCTCTATCATACAAACAAATACAAAGTCTTGAAAAAAATGATGTTTTTATCAGGAAATTAAAAACTGTTACAGAGAAATTCGATGATTATATGAGCAAGTCTGTTGAGAAACCAAAAAGACAGATTGCTTATTTCTGTATGGAATATGGTTTGCATGATACTATTAAAATCTTTTCAGGTGGTTTGGGAATTCTTGCAGGCGATTATCTTAAGCAGGCAAGTGATTCAAATGTAAATATTGTAGGTGTCGGCTTGATTTATCGTTATGGTTATTTCAAACAAAATATTTCAATCTTTGGCGATCAAATAGCTATTTATACACCTCAAAAGTTTACTCATCTACCAATTATACCTGTAAAAGATAATAAGGGAAAATGGATAAAAATAAGTATTGCTTTTCCCGGAAGGATTTTATATGCTAAAATTTGGAGAATTGATGTTGGAAGAATACCTTTATATTTATTAGATACTGATATTGATGATAATTCAGAAAACGACAGGACTATCACACATCAATTGTATGGAGGTAACCGTGAAAATAGATTAAAACAAGAGATGCTGCTTGGTATTGGCGGGATAAGGCTCCTTGATGCAATTGGTATTAAACCTGATATTTATCATCTCAATGAGGGTCATGCTGCATTTATCGGAATAGAACGCCTAAGAAAATATATAGAAGAAGAAAACTTATCCTTTGAGCAAGCTCTTGAATTGGTGAGAGCCTCTTCACTGTTTACTACACATACTCCTGTGCCTGCTGGTCATGATAGATTTAATGAGGATTTGATAAGAACATATTTTTCTCATTATCCTGATAAACTAAATATTAGCTGGGATAAATTTATAAATCTCGGAAAATTTAATGACTTTGATCATAATGAGGAATTTTCAATGAGTGTCCTCGCTGCCAGGTTATCACAGGAGATGAATGGTGTTAGCAAAATTCATGGTGCTGTTTCACAAAAAATGTTTAAAGACCTTTATAAAGGTTATTTCCCTGATGAATTATATATTGATTATGTTACCAATGGAGTTCATTATAAAACATGGACTGAAAAAAAATGGCAGCAACTTTATGAAAAACAGTTTGGAGAAAATTTTTTAGAAAATCAATCGGATGATAAATATTGGAAAAATATTTATGATGTACCCGATGAAAATATATGGAATATAAGGCAAAGCCTCAAAAAGAGACTTATCGATTATCTCAAGCAAAGAATAACCGATGATTTAACAAGACGACAGGAAAATCCTAAACTTATTATAAATACTATAGAGGCTTTTAATGAAAATGCCCTGACAATAGGATTTGCACGACGTTTTGCCACTTACAAAAGAGCTAACTTATTATTTACTAACCTTGAGCGCCTTTCTAAAATTGTTAATAATAAAGATAAACCAGTACAATTTGTTTTTGCAGGCAAAGCTCATCCTCAAGACAAAGAAGGACAGAACCTTATAAAGAGAATTATTGAAATCTCCAAAAAACCTGAATTTCTTGGAAAAATAACTTTTGTTGAGAATTATGATATTGAATTAGCAAAAAAATTAATCCAGGGAGTTGATGTCTGGCTTAACACACCTAAACGACCCATGGAAGCTTCAGGCACAAGTGGCGAAAAAGCTGTTATGAATGGAGCCTTAAACTTTAGCGTCCTTGACGGTTGGTGGGCTGAAGCTTATAAAAAAAATGCAGGCTGGGCTATTAAAGAATCACAAACTTATGCTAATCAAAATTTCCAAAACGAACTCGATGCAGAAACTATTTATTATTTACTTGAAGAAGAAATTATTCCTGATTTCTATGATTTTAACAAAAAAGGAATGCCTGTAAAATGGATCTCATATATAAAAAATTCAATTTCTGAAATTGCTCCTCATTTTACAATGAAACGTATGCTGGATGATTATTTTAATAAGTTTTATAATAAGATGTTCAAACGCAGCAAACAATTAAAAATAAATAATTATGACATAGCTAAACAAATTGCCTTATGGAAAACAAAAGTTATAAACAACTGGGAAAACATAAAAATTGTTTCAGTAAAGATACCTGATTCAAATGGCTATCCCTTGTTGCTTGGTGAGAAATTCAAAGCTGAGATAGTATTAAAATTACAAGAATTATCAGAAAAAGATTTAGGTATTGAAATTATTTTCGGGAAAAAAATTGATGGTGAAGTTAAAAAAATAATTTCTTCAGAACGAATGAAAATGTTTAAAAAAGAAAAAGATTATGTTACATTCATTTGTGACATTCCGTTGACAAAAGCAGGCATTTATGATTATGCATTCAGGATATTCCCTGATAATCCATTACTGCCTCACAGACAAGATTTTAATCTCGTAAAATGGATATAAATTAGATAAATATACTTAATACTTTCAATAACTCATTTGTCATTTACTATTTTTGTTCTACTGTTATTTTAATTTGTAAGGTTTTTATTGGAATGATTGGATGCTTGATTGAATGATTGATTGGACGATTGGATGATTGAATGATTGAATGATTGAAAACATTCTAAAACTATGTAAATAAATATTGAGTCCGGTATAAAAAAAAGTATGACCTCATCCCCTAGCCCCTTCTCCTTCTATGAGAAGAGGTTAAGGAATGAGGTGAAAATAAGTTTTATCATCTTTCAATTTTAATTTCCCATTAAATTCGTGGTAGTCCAACTATTTTCAATTTTCCCTGAATTCTGCTTGAACATTATTATAATTGTTTATCTTTGTTATGATATTAATTTATTCTTTTCAAATTTATTAAGAACGATTTTTTGATAATGGAAAAATTATCCATAAAACAGTGAAAGGAATTTCATCATTTTATTTTTAATAATATTTATCTCTTGCTTTAATCTTCTTTTTACAAAGCTGCATTCTCACCTTATAAAACAAGAAGCAGTTTTTGTAAATAAAAAATTATTTGACAAGTAAAAACATCAAATTCAACATATAACATTTTTTAAGATATGAGCATTCACAATGAAGCAAAAAAAGATGACATTGCCAACACAATATTACTGGCAGGCGACCCATTAAGGGCAAAATATATTGCAGATAACATTCTTGAAAATGCCTTTTGTTACAATAAAGTACGCGGTATGTATGGATATACGGGAATTTATAAAGGGAAAAAAGTTTCAGTACAGGGTACTGGTATGGGTGTGCCTTCAATTTCTATTTATGTTCACGAACTTATAAATGATTATGGTGTTAAGAATTTGATAAGAATAGGAACCTGTGGTTCTATACAGCCATATATAAAAATAAAAGATTTAATTTTAGCAATGACCTCTTCAACTGATTCAAGCATCAATAAAAACTTATTTAATGGAATGGATTATGCTCCTACTGCAAATTTTTATCTCTTAAAAAAAGCTTATGATTATGCTGTTAAAAAAAATATTAAAGTCGATGTTGGAAATATTTTAACTTCTGACATTTTTTATATAGATGGTGATGATCCTTATAAACTATGGAGAGAATATGGAGTTTTAGCAGTAGAAATGGAAACAACAGCTTTATATACTCTTGCTGCAAAATTCAATGCAAATGCCCTTTCAATTTTAACTGTTAGCGATAACCTTTTTACAAACGAAAGAGCTACACCTGAAGAAAGAAGAACGTCTTTTACAAATATGATTGAAATTGCACTTGAAATTGCAGAATAGTCTATATTGACTTTTATAAAATATTTACTATATGAAACAACCCCCGAAGTGTCAGGGCAGGCTGTGAACAAAGAGAAATTAGTCTCGAGTACTCGGGACTGATTTCCAAATATTAAATCATCAAAATATAAGTAACTGAATTTTTACCCTGTGAAATAAAATCATAAATTTTAATTTTGCAAAGCAAAATTATTTAAAAGGGTTTACCCTGTGAAATAAAATCATAGATTTTAATTTTGCAAAGCAAAATTATTTCACAGGGTAAATGAACTAAAAAATATAAACTAATGAAAAAAGTATTTATTACAGGAGCTAGCAGTGGCATTGGAAAAGCCACAGCTATCAAATTCGCACAAAATAATTATGATTTAATAATTACAGGCAGAAGAAAACAAAGATTAGAAAAACTTTCATCAGATTTAATAAAAAAATACAAAATAGATGTTTTGTCACTAAATTTTGATGTCAGAGATAAAAATGCCGTTGGAGAAGCAATACATAAGTTAAATGGGAAATGGAGAAAAATTAATGTACTCATTAATAATGCTGGCTTAGCTGTTGGTTTAAATGCAATTCAAGAAGGGGAAATCAATGATTGGGAAAAAATGATAGATACAAATATTAAGGGATTGCTTTATGTCTCAAGAGAAATTATGCCTATTATGATTGAAAATGGATATGGTCATATAATAAATATTGGTTCTATTGCAGGTAAAGAAACATATCCTAATGGCAATATTTACTGTGCAACAAAACATGCTGTTGATTCTTTAACAAAAGCTATGAGAATTGATTTGTTAAAATATGGGATAAAAGTAAGTCAAGTTTGTCCTGGAGCTGTTGAAACTGAATTTTCTATTGTGAGATTTAAAGGTGATAAAAACAAAGCTGATAATGTTTATAAAGGTTATACTCCTTTAAAAGCAGAAGATATTGCTGAAGTAATATATTATATTACAACACTTCCAAAACACGTAAATATTAATGACTTGATTATAATGCCAACTATGCAAGCAAATTCTGTTTTCTTTGATAAAAAATAAAATTTATTATCTTTGTAATATTAAAAAAACAACATGGAAGTTACAAGAATTTTTGATTTATTACCTTATCAAGCAGAAAAATTTAATAAAAATAATATTCTGGCAGGCAAAGAAAACGGAAAATGGAAGGAATATTCTACCAAACAGTATGTTGAGACTTCAAATAATATAAGCTATGGACTTTTGGCTCTTGGCGTTAAAAAAGGCGATAGAATAGCTTCAATAACTAATAGCTGCCCTGAATGGAATTTTCTTGATATGGGGGTACTTCAAACAGGAGCTATCCATATACCCATCTATCCTACTATCAGCGATAAAGATTATAGATATATTTTACAACACTCACAAGCAAAATATATTTTCGTTGCCGGTGAAGAAATACTCAGAAGAATAAGCCATATCATTCCTGAAATACCAAGCATTAAGGAAATATATACCTTCAAAAATATTGACAAATGCAAACACCTGAACGAACTTATAGACTTAGGAAAAAATAACAAGGATGAAGAAAAATTAAATGCAATAAAATCTTCCATTGATGAAAATGATATAGCTACTATTATTTATACTTCCGGTACAATGGGTATTCCTAAAGGCGTTATGCTCTCACATAAAAATTTATTAAGTAATGTTAAAGCAACCTCAGTAATTACTCCTTATGGAATTAAAGATAAAGCTCTAAGTTATCTCCCTTTGTGTCATATATATGAAAGAATGATGAACTATATGTTTCAATATATAGGAGTTTCTTTGTATTATGCTGAAAGTATTGGAACTATTGTTGACAATCTTAAAGAAGTTAAGCCTATTATAATGACCACAGTGCCTCGTGTTTTAGAAAAATTATTTGATAAAATAATGGCAAAAGGCAGAAAATTTAAAGGGATAAAAAGGAAAGTTTTTAATTGGGCTGTAAAACTTGGTTTTAAATATGAATTAAATGCTGAAAACGGGTGGTGGTATGAACTTCGTTTAAAAATAGCCAGAATGTTGGTTTTTAAAAAATGGCATAAGAGCTTAGGCGATAACTTAGATATTATTGTTTCCGGTGGTGCTGCTTTACAACCACGTCTTTGTAGAATCTTTTGGGCTGCAGGCTTCAGGATTATGGAAGGTTACGGTTTGTCTGAAACCTCTCCCGTTATTGCAGTTAATAATCTTGATCCAAATGGAATTAAATTTGGGACTGTTGGTCCTCCTTTACAAGGCGTTGATGTTAAAATTGCCCAGGACGGCGAAATACTTTGTAAAGGACCTAATGTTATGCTCGGATACTACAAAGCACCAGAATTAACTAAGAAAGTAATAGATAAAGATGGTTGGTTCCATACTGGAGATATTGGCTATTTTACAAAACAAGGACAATTAAAAATTACTGGTAGAAAGAAATTAATATTTAAAACATCTTTTGGAAAATATATCTCTCCACAGATATTAGAAAATAAATTCAAAGAATCACCATTTATTGACCAGATGATGGTTGTTGGCGAAAATCAAAAATTCCCTGCTGCCATTATTGTCCCTGATTTTGAAAACATAGAAGCTTGGTGCAAAGAAAATGATATCGAATATATTTCTAACAAACATGCAGTAAATTTACCAGAAGTAAAAAAACTATTCCAAAACGAAATAAATAAATACAACTTATCCTTTGGAGCTACTGAAAAAATTAAAAAGTTCAAATTGATAGATAAACAATGGACCATAAAAACAGATGAGCTTAGTGCTACTTTAAAACTCAGAAGAACATATTTAAAAGAAAAATATAAAGATTTGATTGACAAAATATATTCGTCTTAATTTATGAAACCGCAGCGTTTTTCAAACTGATTATTTAAAATTTTAAAATAAAAGAATATTTCTTTTAAAGCATTCTCTAAATCTGATTGTTGTAAAATGCCCTGAAAGGGCATAAAAAAATAGCCTCTGATAAAATCATAGGTAAAGATATCACCACAACTTGCAACACTGAAAGAGTTGATTGGTTTTGCCTCTTGTTTCATGAACTGTGAACTTAGTTTATGACTATTCATATCCAACACCTTCAGGGTTGTTATATTTTTACATATTAA
>CAYNBX010000025.1:0-13513 GCA_964395505.1 uncultured Bacteroidales bacterium
TAATAAGTTTTATTCTATACACAAATATCGTCAATCGTAAATTCTTTTATTTTTATTGAATAATATATCGTCCTTTCAGGGATTACAAACTGTTTACATTTTGTTTACTACAAATTTAACGTCCTTTCAGGACTTATCTATATAGATTTTATAAATAAAGCAGTTTAATGAGCATGATTAATATCTCTTTCTAATGATTATTATTAACTCCTGGTTTTTAACGAGAAGTTTTTAAAAACAAAGTGTAAAAGTTGTAACAGTTTTTAATCAATCATCATTTTTAATAATTAAAACCATTAAAACGGTTATTAAAATAATTTATCTATTTTTAAAGCCCTTGATAAATCAAGGAGTTAATGGCATCCTTTAAAAGCGACTTAACAGAGTAAAAGATTGGAGATTTGATTATTTATTGGATGATTAGTCAATAGTTAATCAAAACTCGTCAATTCTTTTGTTTTTTATCATGCTTACTGATTTACTATTCTGGTCTGTATTTTTTCTTTTGAACAATATTAGAAATTTTGGGACAATACTATTCTTTTAAAAATATTTTTAAATTATAAAAAAAACAAAACCCTGTTAATAAAATAATAACAGGGTTTAAAGTACCCAGGGCGGGACTTGAACCCGCATGGCCGCAATGGCCATTGGATTTTAAGTCCAACGTGTCTACCAATTCCACCACCTGGGCATAATTTAATGATTTTTATTTTGAGCGGAAAACGGGATTCGGACCCGCGACCCCGACCTTGGCAAGGTCGTGCTCTACCAACTGAGCTACTTCCGCATTATTTTTTTTGGGACTGCAAATATAATTAAAATTTTATATATCAAAAAAGGATAATAATATATTTTTTAACAATTATTTTATACCAATATTTTTATCTGTCAATAAGATTTATCCTACTAACAGCTTTTTTATTTCATTTAACTTCATCAGAGCCTCAATAGGCGTAAGTGTGTTAATATCAATATTGAGCAAATCGTCTCTAATTTGTTCTAATAAGGGATCATCAAGTTGAATAAAACTTAATTGTAAATCATTTTGTCTTGATATTTTCTTGCCAAATTTTTTAGTTTTTTTTGTTAATACTTTATTTGCATGAGATTTCTCTAACTGATACAAAAGTTCATTAGCTCTTTCAATAACTTTTGAAGGCATTCCTGCCATTTTTGCAACATGAATGCCAAAGCTATGTTCACTGCCGCCAGGTATAAATTTCCTCAAAAAAATAACTTTATTGTTTATTTCTTTTACAGATATATGATAATTTTTTATTCTATGCATAGACTTAGCCATCTCATTTAATTCATGATAATGTGTTGCAAATAAAACTTTTGCTCTGAACATGGGATGAAAATGTAAAAATTCAACTATAGACCATGCAATAGATATTCCATCGTAAGTACTTGTTCCTCTTCCTATTTCATCCAGCAAAATCAAACTGCGATTTGAGATATTATTAAGGATGCTGGCTGTTTCGTTCATTTCAACCATAAAAGTAGATTCGCCTAAGGAGATATTATCTGAAGCGCCAACTCTTGTGAAAATCTTATCAACAATTCCTAATTTAGCAGAATCTGCAGGGACAAAACATCCTATCTGTGCCATCAAAACAATCAGGGCTGTTTGTCTTAACAAAGCAGATTTGCCTGACATATTTGGCCCTGTAATAATAATAATTTGCTGTTTATCATTATCTAAGTAAACATCATTTGGTATATATTTTTCTCCTGGAGGTAGTTGCTGCTCAATAACAGGATGTCTCCCATTTTTAATATCAATAATATAAGACTCATTAATTTCTGGTCTGACATAATTATTCCTCTCAGATACAGTTGCAAAAGACAAAAGGCAATCTAATCTAGCTATTAAAGAAGAATTTAATTGAATAGGTTTAATGTAATCTGTTAAAGCTAATACAAGTTCATTAAAAAGTTTTATTTCTAGATTAAGTATTTTCTCTTCAGCACCTAAAATTTTTTGTTCATACTCTTTTAATTCTTCTGTGACATATCTCTCAGAGTTTACAAGGGTTTGCTTTCTTATCCAGTCATCTGGCACTTTTTCTTTATGAGTATTTGTTACTTCAAGATAATAACCAAAAACATTATTATAACTAATTTTCAATGAAGAGATTCCTGTTTTTTTAACCTCGCGTTTCTGCATTTGGAGTAAATACTCCTTGCCAGAATAAGCTATATTTCTCAATTCATCCAATTTGCTCGATACTCCTTTAGCAATAACATTCCCTTTATTAACTAATAAAGGAGGTTCATTATTAATTTCTTTTTCTATCCTCTCACGTATTAACTTACAGCAATTAAGTTGTTCAGCAATTTTCTTTAATGCATTATTATTAGATTTTTCACAAGCTATTTTAATGGGTTCTATCGCAAATAAAGCTCTTTTTATCTGTAATATTTCTCGAGGATTAACTTTACCTATTGCAACCTTTGAGATTAAACGTTCGAGATCACCTGCTGATTTGATATTTTTTCTTATAATCTTTGCAAAATCATTATGATTCAAGAAATATTCCACTATATTATGACGCTCTTCAATAAGTTGTTTATTTTTTAAAGGAAGAACTATCCACTTTTTTAACATTCTTGCACCCATTGGTGAAACTGTATAATCAATAACATCGAGTAAGGTAAATGCATTTTCATTAAAAGAATGGATAAGTTCAAGATTACGTATTGTAAATTTATCTAACCAAACATAACGTTGTTCTTCAATTCTTGAGATTTTACAGATATGTTTTATTTTATCATGATAAGTTTCTGCTAAATAGTGCAAAGCAGAGCCTGCCGCAATAATGCCATTATCAAGGTTATGAATGCCAAAACCTTTAAGTGATGTTGTGCCAAAATGTTTTAACAAAATGTCATAAGCAAAATCTTTTGTAAAAACCCAGTCGTCAAAAGTATTAATGTAGAATTTCTCGCCAAATATCTCACAGAATTTATTTCTTTTATTCTTTTGAACAATTATTTCATTAGGATGAAAACTTTGTAACAGTTTATCAATATAATCTAAGGAACCCTGGTCAACATAAAATTCACCTGTTGAAATATCTAAAAAAGAAATTCCCGTTTGTTTTGGCAGCAAATGAACACTTGCCAGAAAATTATTTTCCTTATTTTCAAGAACTTTATCATTATATGATACTCCAGGGGTTACCAATTCTGTAACTCCTCTTTTAACTATTTTTTTTGCCAGTTTAGGGTCTTCTAATTGATCACATATTGCAACTCTAAGCCCGGATTTTACTAATTTCGGAAGATATGTATCTAAAGCATGGTAAGGGAAACCTGCTAATTCAACGTAAGAAGCTGCACCATTTGCTCTTCGCGTTAAAACAATACCTAAAATATTGGAAGTCTTTATTGCATCCTCTCCAAATGTTTCATAAAAATCACCTACTCTAAACAACAGCAATGCATCAGGGTATTTAGCTTTGATTGAATTGTATTGCTTCATTAATGGTGTTTCCGCTATTTTTTTTCTATCTTGCAAAGTATTCCAAAATTAGAATTTAAAATTAATAACAAAGTTAAAATTATTAATTTAATCTTTTGTATTTTAAAATGTTTAAATTGTTAAGATTTACAAAAAAAGCAACATAAATTATAGTAACTAATAATGATGCAAGCATATAATAATGTGATTATTGATTTTGAGAAATTGCTTTTAATTTCATAATAATTAATTATTTTTAAATATTAAATTTCTCAATTTGAGGAATATTCTTTAATTACTTTTATTTTTGTAGATGTCATTAAAATTTTTATACATGCGTAAACTAAAAAATAGTGAACTTAACAGGCTAAGTATTGATGAATTTAAAAATGCAAAGAAAATACCTTTTGTTATTGTGCTTGATAACATTAGAAGTTTAAACAATATTGGTTCTATTTTTAGAACTTGTGATGCTTTTAGAATTCAGTGCATATATTTATGCGGTATTACAGCAAAGCCTCCACATAGGGACATTCAAAAAACTGCACTCGGAGCTACAGAATCGGTTAATTGGAAATATTTTGAAAGCACAAAAAAATCAATTCAACATTTAAAAGAAAACAATTTTTTAGTTTATGCTATTGAACAAGCTGAGGGAAGTATTTCATTAGAAGATTTTAACCCTGATTTCAATAATAACATAGCTTTAATCTTTGGTAATGAAGTCAAAGGCGTGAATGATAATGTTATTAATTTAATTGACGGCTGTATAGAGATTCCTCAATTCGGCACTAAACACTCATTTAATGTATCTATAAGTGCTGGCATCGTCCTATGGGATTTATTTTTAAAATATAAAAAGACTAAAGGTTTATAAAATATATTTGCTATATTATTCTGAAAAATGATAAGTTAAACCTAAGGAAATATAGCTATATTGATCATCACCTAAGTTTACTTCTGCGTCTAACTTATCAGTTTTAGCACTTCTATATGTGGCTTCAAAATTAATGTTTAATTTGTTAATAAATTCATTATTGTATCTGCCTAAAAGATCATTTAATTTATATTCAACTCCAATTCCAAAAGGAATAACTAATTCAGCAGTCATTTTCTTTTTAGTCTTACCATTATCTTTATATCCAATACATTTAACAATACTATTATCTGATAATTTTCTTTGAATTGATCTAAACCTAACTACTCCAGCACCTGCAATAGCATAAACAGTCATATTATCACTAATTCTTGTCATTTTATTTGCAAAAATTAAATCATTTAAATTTATGATTCCATTAAAACTATATTCAAAAATTGTAGCATCAAAATACCTATTTGCTTTTCTCTTTGTACCTGATAATTCTCCTTGTAATAATTGAAATTTAAATTCTATGTAATAATTGATTCTTTTATTTATTGCTATGCTGGTTCCCCACCTTAGCTCATTCCTATTTTTCAATATTGGTATATAATCAAATTGTTTTATATCTCCATAAAATAACAAAGAGCCAAAATCCGCATTTATCGACCATGAATCCGATGCATTCTGTGCAAATATTATTTGATTGGTTGAAATTGTAATAACCAATGTTATTATAAATAATTTTATTATCTTCATATTTTCTATCAAAAAAATATCTACAAATTTATTTTTATTTTTTTATATTTGTAAATAAAATAAACCATATAACTATTGGATAAAAGAATGTCCATAACAGCTTAAAACACATTAGCAAGAATTATAAAATTTTATTAAATTATTTTACACAAGATTTATAATCAAGATTACATAAAATTTACAAGATTACATAAAATTTAATTATATAGATATGTTTATTAAATGAAAATTTATATTTAATAGTTTAATATTTTTAGTAACTTTGATGAAAATTAAATATTTATAAAAAAATAATTGAAATAAACTATTTATATTAATAAAAAAATATTAATTTAGTACTTTTTTATTATATTTTATTTATTTTTGCAAATAAAGTTTATTTAAATTTTTTAGTATATTTGTATATTATCTATTATTATATTATTAATTAAAAAAATATAAATTATGAAAAATCATTTACGGATTGTATTTAAAACACTTATTGTTTTGTTATTAATCGGTATTCCAACAGTATTTTACGGTCAAAATGCAAGTAAAAATACCAATCAAAAAAGTAACAAATTTGAAAGTTATTGGTACATAAATATTAACGCTGGCATTAATCAAATGTACGGTGATATTCAGGATAATAACAATCCTGGTAGTAAACTTAGTGATGAAACTAAATTTGCTGGAGGCATAAAATTTGGCAGAGAATTAAATCCAATTCTTGGTATTCGTGCACAAACATTGTATGGTCAATTAAAAGGCGCCAGGAAAAGTTTAAATCAAAGTTTTCTAACAAATATTTTTGCATACAATATAGGACCTACTATAAACCTAAACAATTTAATTGGAAAATATAATCCTGACAGATTAATTAATGCCTATACTTTCACAGGAATAGGTCTTTCAAATTTCTATGTTGATTTAACTACTAATAATATAAAATCAACAATTTGGAAAGAAGGAAAAGGGTTAAACTCCTGGACATCTGAAGCAACGATTCCTGCTGGACTTGGAGCAAATGTAAAATTAAATAAAAAATGGGATTTAAATTTTGAAGCCTCAGTGAATTTTTTACCTACAAAAGATGGTGGTGATAAGTTGGATGGTGTAATCACAGGTGATCATAATGATGCTTATGATTATTATTCTATAGGATTAACTTATAAGTTTCAAACTGGTGCAGGCATTAAAAAAATGTCAAAAGAATCTGGTAAAGTTCAATACAAAACAACACCTAATGTTTTAGAAGCTAAAGGTGATTCAATAAAAGTTGAAATAAAAGGTACAATACCTGAAAAATATTTCGGCAAAAAAACGGCAATGAATTTTACTCCTGTTTTAAAATATAACGGTGATTCAAGCATACTTAAATCAATTACTCTTCAAGGAGAAAGTGTTGTAGGTAATGGCATTGTCATTAATTATAAAAATGGTGGCACATTCACTTATAAAGATGTTATTCCTTATAAACCTGAAATGAATAAATCAGAACTTGTAGCTAATCCAATTATTTATTCAGTTAAAGGCACTCTTGATACTAAAGAAAGCATCAAAGAAATAAAAGATAGTAAGAAATTTGTTGAAGTGGGTAAAATAAAACTTGCAGATGGTGTTATTTATACAACTAAATCAGTTAAACATGATGAGGATGTTGCTTTAGCTAATGATAAATATGAAAAAGTAACTATAGATTCTAAAGATGCAACAATTTATTTTGCAGTTAATTTATACAATATCAATATGAGACTCCCTCTTAATGTAAACAGGGGAGTTAAAAATAATTTACAAGAACTTAAAGACTTCATTAATAAAGGCTGGAAAATAAGAGATATTGATATCAATGCCTGGGCTTCTCCCGAAGGCGAAGAAACTTTTAATGAAGGACTTTCAGAAAGAAGAGCTAATACTGGTTCAAAATATTCATACTCTTTATTTAAAAAACTTGCAAGACAAAAAAATTCTATAGTAAAAATCAAACATCCTGAAAAACAAATCAAGTTCAATATTTTTGCTAGAGGTGAAGATTGGGATGGCTTCATGAAATCTGTGGAGACTTCAAATATTACCGATAAAAATATCATATTGAATGTTATTAATTCACAACCCGACTTAAGAAAAAGAGAACAGGAAATTAGAAATATGACTATTGTTTATAAAGAAATTGAAGATGATATCTTACCTCCTTTAAGAAGAGTAAATATTAAAGTTAATTGCTTTGAACCTAAAAAGTCAGATGAAAAAATAGCAGAACTTTCTACTAGCTATCCTGACTCTTTAAATATTGAGGAATTATTATATGCTGCTACTTTGACTAATGATTTAAAAATCCAATTAAAAATATACAAATCTGCATCAATTTTATATCCTCAGTGCTGGAGAGCATTTAATAATGCTGCAACTACTGACATAAAACTTGGTAATTTTAACGAAGCATCTGTTTACCTTAAAAAAGCTAATGCTCTATCACCTAATAATGGTAAAGTTCTAAACAACTTAGGGGTTATAGCATCTGTAAATAAAGAATACAAAAAAGCTAAATCTTACTTTATGGAAGCACAAAAAATTGGAATCAATGAAAATTATAATTTAGGAATTATAATGATAACAGAAGGTGATTATAATAAAGCCCTAAATTTATTTAGAGGTAAAAAATGTAATTATAATGTAGCATTAGCTAATTTACTTTCTGGTAATTCTTCTATTGCTGAAAATAATTTGAAATGTGCTCCTAAAGATGCAGAAAGTTATTACTTAATGGCTGTTGTTGGAGCTCGTACTAACAACACATCATTACTATATGACAACTTGATTAAAGCAGTAAAAGCTAATCCTTCATTAAAAGAAAAAGCTAAAGAAGATAGAGAATTTATAAATTATTTTAATAACCCTGATTTTAAAAATGTGGTAAAATAAAATAAATTTAATTTAAACAAAAAAAACTCCGTTTAGAAACGGAGTTTTTTTTATACATTAAAAAAAATTTATCCTGTTTATCCCATAATCATATTCCTGGTTTATTATATCTGTTATTGAATGATAGTCTTCATTGCTTTCAACAAAATTTATTTTATTAGCATTAATAATTAAAATTCGTTTATTCTGCTGTTGTTCTATATATTCAAAGTAACTTTCCTGAATTTTTTCAAGATAAGATGCTTTGATATTTTGTTCATAAAAACGACCTCTTTTGGTAATATTACTTTTTAAACGATCAATACCAACATGAAGATATACTAATAAATCGGGCTTAGGCAATAATGAACTAATGATATTAAATAAATTTATAAACAATTTTAATTCATCATCTTGCAATGTTTTTTTTGCAAATATCAATGATTTATCAATAAAATAGTCAGAAATAGTAAATGCTTTAAATAAATCCTGGTTAGTAAGTTGTTCTTTAAGCTGTTTATATCTTTGAGCAAGAAATGATAATTCAAGAGGCAAGGCATATCTTGAATTATCATTATAAAACTTGGGCAGGAATGCATTATCTTCAAATTGTTCCAATATCAATTTTGCATTGTAATCTTGTGCAATTTTTGTTGCCAAAGATGTTTTCCCTGCTCCAATATTACCTTCTATTACTATGTAATTGTATCTCATCAATGCAAAATTATAGATTTAATCATCAAAATACAGTTGTTTTATAATAGATTTCAACTTTTAATCTGTCATCACACTCTTCTAATAATTCTTTAATGGTTTTTTTTAAAACAGGATGAATAAAATCCATGGCTATTTCATTAAGAGGAATTAATGTAAACCTTCTTTTTTGAATCAAGGGATGTGGAACTATTAAATTTTCTTTATTAATAATATTATCTTCATAAAACAAAATATCAATATCTATTATCCTTGTCTCATAATGATTACTTTGCCTTACCCTGCCTAATAATTTTTCAATTTTTAATATCTCTGTAAGAAGAATTTCACAACTTAAAGCTGTTTCTACTAATAATACTTGATTCAGAAAGTTTGTATTATCATCAAATCCCCAGGGTTCACTTTCATAAATACAAGATTTATTGATGATTTCACCAACTCTTAGTTTTATCAAATCCCTGGCTTTATTTAATATTGATATTCTGTCTCCTGCATTTCCTCCTAATAATAAATATACATCAGCCATAAATATAGATTATTTCTTAAAAGTCCAAAATTACAATAGATATTCTTAAATAATAAATTTCTAAAAGATTTTTTGAACAAAGTAATCAAAATTACAAATTGATAATTTATTATACTGAAATATTTCTTTGGAAATCATATCAGACATAAATTTATTTTAATAATACAATTAACAATAGGATTTACATTTTTACTCTGTTAAACAATTGCTTATATTGAAATATCCTTTAATAATTTATCCCATACAGATATTCCCCGTTAAATATTGCTTCACCCGGAGAAATAAGCTTTGCCCCCATAAAATAGGTGATACATTTTATTGGACAAGCTTTTTACAAGATAAACATTTCACCCTGTTAGATATTCTCAAACTCATCAAATTGTTGTTTTTTTTACTTTTATCTCACAGGATGAACTATGTAAATTTTTTTACATTAAAAAGAAGGATGAATTCGCAAGGTTTCACCCCAAAAAAATAATAAAATTTTGTGTGTTAAATGCAGCAGACTTCAAACTATTAAAAAGATATTTTTGCTTACAGCCAAATTGCTGAGTCATATTTTATCCAAATTAGTAAATTGATAAAATGTGTTTATTTAAAATAATTTTATTATAATTGCATATTATTAAATAACAAAAAACCAAAATCATGAAACAATTTTTTAAATTTATGTTTGCTTCAATGTTGGGATTTATTCTAACATGTGTTATCATTTTTTTTATAGCATTAGGAATTTTCCATTCAGCTATTAAAAAAGAAGTTGTTACTGTTCCAAAAAATACTATTTTACATCTAAAATTGAATAATCAAATAAGTGATAGAACTTCAAATAATCCAATGAAAAATTTCGATTTTAACACATTTAAGCCAAAATATATACCCGGTTTAAATGATATTTTAAAAGATATAAAAAAAGCGAAAACAGATGATCATATTAAAGGAATCTATCTGGATTTAAGCTATATGCCTGCTGGAATAGCTACTATTGAAGAAATAAGAAATGCTTTGACAGATTTTAAAAGTTCAGGGAAATTCATTATAAGTTACAGCGAGGTATATACTCAAAAAACTTACTATCTGGCAAGCGTTTCTGATAAAATTTATTTAAACCCTCAAGGTGTTTTGATTTTTAAAGGACTTAATGCACAGATGATGTTCTTAAAAGGAACTCTTGATAAATTAGATATTGATGTTCAAATTGTTCGGCACGGGAAATTTAAAAGTGCAGTAGAACCTTTTATGCTTAATAAAATGAGCAAAGAGAACAGAGAACAATTACAAACCTATGTAAGCTCAATATGGGATCATATAGTAAATAATATTTCCGACAGTAGAGGGATTAGAATAAATAAATTAAATGAAATAGCTGATAATCTTCTTATACAAAAGCCGGAAGATGCAGTGAAATATCATTTTATAGATAAACTTATGTATAAAGATGAACTATTAGATGAATTTCATAAGCAATTAAGCACAAAAAAGAACAAAAAAATAAGTTTTATGTCTTTGGATAAATATTCATATGTTCCAAGTCCAAAAATAAAACGTTTTAGAAATAAGATTGCTGTAATTTATGCTTCAGGGTCAATTAAAAGTGGAGAAGGCGATGAGCAATCTATTGGCTCTGAAAAAATTTCCAAAGTTATACGTAAAGCTCGTCTTGATACAACTGTAAAAGCTGTTGTCTTCCGAGTTAATTCTCCCGGCGGCAGTGCTTTAGCTTCTGAAATTATTTGGAGAGAAGTTTCTCTTACAAAAAAAGTTAAACCTGTAATCGTTTCAATGGGCAATCTTGCTGCTTCAGGTGGATATTATATCTCTTGCGCTGCAAATAAAATTATCGCAAGTCCTAATACAATTACCGGATCCATTGGTGTGTTTGGTATAATACCAAATTTTAAAGGATTATTTAATAATAAATTGGGTATTACATTTGATAATGTTAAAACTAATAAAAATTCAGGTTTTATTTCAGTAAACCGACCTATGACAACTTACGAAAGAGAAGTCTTAAAAAAAGAAATTGAAAATGTTTATCAAACCTTTATTAAACATGTTGCAGAAGGTAGAAATATGACAGTTGCGGCAGTTGATAAAATTGGACAGGGAAGGGTTTGGAGTGGAGTTGATGCTAAACGTATTGGTTTAATTGACGGTTTTGGTGGTTTAGATAAGGCTGTAAAAATTGCTGCAAGTATGGCTGAATTAAAAAATTATCGTATTGTTTCCATGCCAAAACAAAAACTTCCTTTTGTTCAACTTATTGAAGATATTACAGGTAAAAAACATAGTTCTTTTATTAAGAAAGAATTAGGAGTAAATTATAAATATTATGATTATCTGCAATCTATATCAAAAATGAAAGGAATTCAAGCTAGAATGCCTTATATGATTAATATTTATTAAAAATATCATAAATTAAATTTAAGCAGAATAAAATGCCGTGAACTGCATCTTTTGCTATTTTAAATAAATCTTTAATCCCAGCTATAAATGGCTGGGCTATTTATTTATAAAAATATTTTAAATTGGGATGAAAAATTAATTGTTATATTCTAAAATTTTTGACCACACACCCATCAAGTCCTGGCTTGAGGGTCTTACAAATATAAATTCATTATGTTTAAAATGATTAAAAAAATTGACAAAGTTCCTGCTTCTGAAAGTATTGTCTTTTTGGTAACAGAAAGTAAAGACACAGATATAAAAATATTATCTACAGGTGAAATAGATTATATTAAGAAACAGAATAAAAAATATAAAAAAGAACTCATAGCCCTAAACCATCTTGATAAATGGATTTTTATACAGTTTATTAAAAACGAAAAAAATATATACAAGAGACTTGAATCTTGCAGAAGAGCTGGCAATAAATTATTGTGTCTGATAAATGAGAATAAAATTGATAAGATAATCATTAATGATTTACAAGGAAATGGAAAAGAAACACTTGCTTTTGCTGAGGGAATGGCACTTGGAAATTATCAGTTTCATAAGTATAAAAAAGATATTAAAGAGAAAAAAAATTCATTAAATCTTATTCAAATATTTTCTAACAAGGTAAATAAATCTGCTGTTGAACAGTTGAATATTATAATTGAATCTACATTTAAATGTAGAGATCTTGTAAATGAACCCTCATCATATCTGAATGCAGCTAAGTTTTCTGAAGAAGTTCAGAATTTGGCTGAGGATGCTGGAGCTAAAATTGAAATCTTGAATAAAAATAAAATAGAAGCTCTTAAAATGGGAGGTTTATTAGCAGTTAACAAAGGCAGTATTGAGCCTCCAACTTTTACGATTTTTGAATGGGAACCAAAAAAAGCTGTTAATAAAAACCCTATTGTTTTCGTTGGGAAAGGAGTAGTATTTGATACCGGCGGCTTAAACATAAAAACAGGCAATTTTATGGAAACTATGAAGTGCGATATGTCTGGAGCTGCAACAGTGGCTGCAGCTATTTATGCAATAGCTAAAGCCAAACTGCCTGTTTATGTTATTGGTTTGATGCCTGCCACTGACAATCGTCCTAATGCTAATGCTTATGCACCTGGCGATATTATTAAAATGCATAATGGTTTATCAGTTGAGATTATTAATACTGATGCTGAAGGTCGCTTGATACTTGCAGATGCTCTTAGTTATGCTCAGAAATATAAACCTGACTTAGTTATTGATATAGCAACTCTAACAGGAGCTGCAGCTAGAGCAATTGGAAAATATGGTATTGTAGCAATGCAATCCAAATCAGAAAAGGAATTTGAAAGACTTAAAAAAAGCGGCGAAAATGTTTATGAACGTATTGTTGAATTTCCTTTCTGGGATGAATATGACGACCTGATAAAATCTGAAATAGCTGATATAAAAAATTTAGGAGCAAAAGAAGCTGGAGCTATAACTGCCGGTAAATTCCTTGAACATTTCACTGATTACCCTTATATCCACCTTGATATTGCAGGTACTGCTTTCTTTGAAAAAAATGATAGCTATAGACCTGCTGGGGGAACAGGTATTGGTGTAAGACTTTTATTTGATTTTGCTAAAAATAAAACTAACGATAATTTATAGAATTTGCCTTTTGAGTTTTTTATATAATTGCAAATGGCTATTTAATAAGTATATTTAGGACTTATCAATAATATGATGTTCTACTAATTTAGATTTAAGATTTTAGAATTATACTGTATTGATTATCTGTTGATGAAAAACGGAGATCTAAATTTCATTAATATGATTGTCTTTATGGACAAACATTAACTAGAGTCTGTCCATAATGTCAGTGTCTGATTCAGAATGACGTCTTTTT